>DASSAF010000250.1:0-9232 GCA_035685565.1 Nitrosopumilaceae archaeon
GGGCGAATTAATAACTCGAATAAAAGCTGTTCAATCCTATCTAAAAACAGAGGGTGATGTTCCATGTAATGTGAAATTCCTAGTTGAAGGAGAAGAAGAAATTGGCAGTATGCATATTGAAAATTATCTAAAAAAATTCAAGAAAAAATTTTCATGTGATGGAGTAATTTGGGAATTTGGGTATGTTGATGCCAAAGATAGACCAATAATCAGCCTTGGAATGAAAGGCTTGCTTTATGTTGAACTTTCAGTAACAGAATCAATACGTGATGCTCATTCTAGCCTTGCAGTTTTGATTGAAAATCCTGCATGGAGACTTTTGGAAGCATTAAAAACACTTCGTGATCCTAATGGGAAAATACTCATCAAACACTGGTATGATGAAGTGGATGGGTTTACAAAAGAGGAACTTAAACTAATTCAAACTGAACCATTTGACGAAAAGGGATTCAAAAAAGAATATGGGATTAAACGATTTGTTGCAAACAAGGCAGGAATTGCAACAAGAAAAGCACTGGTAGGGGAACCAACATGTAACATAGCGGGGTTTGTTTCAGGTTACACCGGTCCCGGAGCAAAGACTGTTCTTCCTTCACAAGCACTAGTAAAAATTGACTTTAGACTTGTACCAAAAATGGATCCGTTAAAGCAACTTGCAAGACTAAAACAACATCTTAGATCAAACGGGTTTGGGGACATCAAAGTAAACATGATTCACGGTGAAGCTGCATCTAAAACCAATATTCTAGATCCGTTTGTATCTAAGGTAAAAAAAGCCGCAAACGAATCATTTGGAAAATCAATAGTAAGTGTGTCCTCTGCTGGTACTGGGCCGATGTACTCTTTTGCAAAAGTACTTTCTGCACCGTGCATCTCAATTGGAAGTACATACATATTTTCTAGAATTCACTCTCCTAACGAATTTGCAAGAATAGATCTGTTAAACAAAACTACAAAATGTATTTGTAGAATAATGAGTAAATTCGACTAAATCTTAACATCTGATTTCTAGAGGTTCATTACTTTAGGATGATTCATTTTTGAGCATCGTCGATCGTATTAGTGCCTTTCATTTAGAGAAAGGGCTTTATTGTCCTCGTTTTGCACAGAATTTATGGCTTATGTGTATATGCCGGGCGCCACAGCTGTTGGAATAACTTATGATGGCGGCGTAGTTCTGGCAAGTGAAAGAAGAATCGCTTATGGTAATTTTCTTGTTAGTAAGAACACAAAAAAGACATTTAGAATCACTGACTATGTTGGGGCCTGCTGTGCAGGTTTGGTAGCTGATATGCAGGTTTTAGCAATGCAGATGCGTGCTCTTACAAAGATTAGGAAAATGGAATTAAAAAGAGAGATTCCGCCAAACTCTGTTGCAAAAATGATGTCCTCATTAATGTATGAGAGACGATACTATCCTTTACTCACACAGGTTATTGTAGGTGGAGTTGATGGTGTGTCGGCAATTTACACACTGGACCCATTAGGTTCTGTATTGCCAGACGATTACGCTGCAGTAGGAACTGGTGCAGAAATGGCACTTGGAGTTCTTGATCAGGAATTCAAACAAGGCATGAAAGAAAAAGACGCTGTAACACTAGCGGTAAAATCTATCCGTTCTGCTATCATGAGAGATGCAGCAAGCGGAGATGGAATTGATGTGCTAGTAGTTGACAAAACAGGTTCCAGAGAATTCACTGAAAATTAACTATTTTTTAATCCCTTTTGCAGTTTCCCAAAACTCATCTGATATGTAGTGCAAATTTTTTACTACCTCGCCTTTTGTCATAGTTTCTAGTTCTTTACTTGACACTAGCGCTCTCCCTACTGCCAAAAACTTGTTACGCGATTCTTCTACAATGCATATGATCTGATCTTTATCAAAATCTGAATACTTTTTTATGCCAGGTCTCATCACTGTTGCCCCATTACATACAAACTTTACAGCTCCCATGTCTACTACAACTTTAGGAAATTTTTCAAGCATCGAGGTTTCAGAAAGAAAGGGAATGAATATTTTATCTATCCTGATTGCAGCAAAATTATCCCCAGTGATCAAGCGTGCACTGTCTGAAATTTCATGAATAGTGAGATTTTTTGTCTTAGGTACTTCTATCTTCCACTGTGTTGCAATACTTTCCAGTGTTTCAGCAGTTTCAGATTTTGATAATAAATTTGATTTCAACGTCTTGATATTTCCTGTCTTATATCTAACAAATCTCTTAGTATGGAACTGGCAGTTTCCATTCCTCCGGCACCGCGACCAATTATTGTTTGTTGACCAGAGTGTTCCGAGTTAAACGTTATTGCATTTAGAGTGCCATTCACACATAAAGGATCATCTAGAGAAATTTGCTGAGGTGCTACTAGTAATTCCTTGTTACATGACGCAATTAGTTTCACAGCGGAATTATTGGTAGCTGCCTTTTTGATATCAGATGTAGTAACATCTCTAATCCCTATGCGTTTGATGTCTTTTATGGTCACTTTCATATCCATTATCCAGTTAGCTAGTATGACAAGTTTAGCTGCCGCATCAAAACCATCAATATCTAACGATTCGTCTGCTTCTACATACCCTCTTTTTTTTGCATCTGCTAATGCTGTCTTGAAAGTCATTCCATTAGCCATGTTAGTCAGCATGTAATTTGTTGTACCGTTTAGAATTCCTTGAAAGGAAACAATTCTTTCTCCTCTTAGACTATTTTTTGCATAATCTAAAATCGGGGTGCCTCCACCAACTGTTCCGCTAAACTTTAACAGGACTTGATTATATGTTGCAAGTTCAATTAATGACGGAAATGCAAGAGCAAGTGGCCCTTTGTTTACAGTAATTACATGTAAACCATTTTTCATGGCATTTACAATATGTGACATTCCAGGTTCGGCATCTTTGTAATTACTTGGAGTTGTTTCTATCAACACTTCTGCATCCATTCCCTTAATCATTTCAAGTCCATTTGCATTTTTTTCTTTATTATGATATTTTCTTATGTTTCCATATTTTTTTTTGACTTCTAAAAGTCTGTTTAGATCAAGACCTGCAGATGATGCGGCAGATCCCTTGCTATCAAAAACACCTACTATTCTAGGCTTTAGACCATGAAGTGCATACAGATCTTCTGATCTTGAAAGTAGAAGCTTTGCAAAATTCTGACCTACAACTCCAAAACCACATAATATTATGCGCAACATTCAACAAACATAATTCGGTATTAATTAAGATTCACGAAACCACATAAACTCTGAGATTACTTTATTAGAGCATACAAAATCCCAGATTTCATGAGGCAAAAAAAATTTCTCTATGCTGGTATAGGTGGGGCTGTTGCTATTGCTGCAATAATTATAGTGATAATACTATTACCAAACATGTCGAATCAATCAACTGACAATGCTGATCAATCGCAAATTTCTCCACTGGATCTTTCTTTTTCATACGAGGAAGCAAATTCAAATTTGAGAACTAGTTTGCATTCTCACGAAATTAACATGTCAAGACCATTACAGTTTTTTAGCCAGGCTGACATCAATCAATATTGTCACTTTTTCTCCGATGACAAAAAACAAGCACTCGTAAAATTCTGTACATCTACCGTATTACGGGATAAAAACAGAAATTTTCTTGGAAATATTAACATGGTGGGTTCAACCAGAGCACCTGGTTTAGTTATAGCTGCTGTACAAACAGACCCAACACTAAGTACTATAAATGATGTAAAAACCATTTTTAGCGCTGTAATTAATGAAACAACATGTGATTGTTGGGATAAAGAAAACCCACGCGGTTATGCCACACTTTCTGACATGATTGATGCTTTTCGTGATTTTCATATATCTGGTAAAAAACCCGACAGCACATCAAAATCTGTTCCGCTAGGTTCAGAACATTTTGAATTGGAGCTTACAACTAACCAAAATGGATATTTGTGGAAATTACTTGTTGCTAGATGATGAATCTAGATCTTTGTTATATTTCTTGGTTCATTAAGGTTGACGTACTCATTTAATCTGCAGTAACCATTGGTGTTTGTAATGTTTGAATATTTGGGATTGATAATACTTGGATTTGTCGCAGGAATTATTGGTTCCATGATTGGATTGGGTGGTGGATTTGTAGTTGTACCTATATTGACATTTTTTGGATTTTCACCTCAACTCGCAGCAAGCAATAGCCTTTTTGCTGCATTTAGTAATGCGGTTGCATCTACAATGTCTTATGCAAAACAAAAACGCATAGACTATTCACTAGGTTTGAAGCTTGGATTATTTTCAATACCGGGTACAATACTTGGGGCATACATCTCAGATGGAATTACTCCGTCATCATTTAAGATATTATTTGGTATCGTACTTTTAGCATCAAGCATATACATTTTTTTGAAACGAAAGATGGAATCCAAAGACTATAATCTTTCAAAACAAATAATGGTCTTGGCTGTAGGTGCAAGTTTTTTTGCCGGAATAATTTCAAGCCTATTTGGTATAGGGGGAGGCGTAGTGTTTGTTCCTTTAATGGTGATAGCAATTGGCCTCTCAATGAAAATGGCAGCTCCTACTTCGCAGTTTATTTTGTTATTTGCATCTGCTTCTGGCATGACTGCACACGCATTTTTAGGTCATCCTGATTTTTACCAGGCACTTTTTCTCTCAATAGGCGCATTTGCAGGAGGGCTAGTTGGTAGCAGACTTTCACTACAGGTTGAAGAGAAAAAACTGAGAATTCTTGTTACGGTTGTACTTGTAATTACAGCAATCAAGCTTTTTGCTGATTCTCTTAGGGTTCCTTTTTGATCTGATACAAGTTACGTTTTGATACCACCACAAGTTCGCCATTGTCTTTTGAGCCTTCAAAATCTATTGCTAAAAGTCCATAATTCTCGTTAAGGTCAGTTTTTTCAGATATTTTAAATTTGATCTTCAGATTTTCGTTGGTGTAAAGAGGTTTTAGAAATCGGGCATGCCTATTTTTCCACCCAGGATCGCCATCCATGCCGTAAAAAATCAACAAATTCCCATACATTTCTTTTAGTCTTGTAAACTCTCCTTCCATTCTTCCTAGGATTGCTCTTCCAGAAATCATGGTACTTGATTCTTTTCCTATGTTTTCATTATTTTCGTATATTACATTTCTTATTTTAGAAAATGCAAGATAACTTTCAAGTTCAGGTAATGTTATTTTGCATTCTGAAAAAAACTCGTCGCCTACTTTGAGCTCAGAAAACTTCTTCATCAGGATCTTGTTTCATCAGGACAGTAAATCACTTCAGAACTTTGTGTAGCCTTTCCAGAACTAAAATATTTTATTGCACTGAAAATTCTTTCATTGCTTGGCTCTGTTCCATCTATACTTCCTGGCAAAACTAGAAACGCTCTTAGATTTGACTTGAGGACATCACTTAGCTCTTGGTTGACAGTTGTGGCAAATGGTCGTAGAGCTCCTCGAAAAACTTCTATTCTAGCTCTGTCTGAACCAGATACTTTTGGACCTGATGGCAAGTCAGGGCCTATGATTACTATGGTGCCTGATTTTCCCTTGAAAAGCGGCGGGTTCTTGGAACCACCAGGTACGAAAATGTTGAGAGCTTCCTGTCCAACTATGGCAGGAGTGTTTATGAATTTGTCTACCAATCCATCCCATTGTGATCTGGTAATTTCTGTCAGTTTTGCAAAAGAAGGAACTTTGCCTGTTACATGAACTATGGTTGAAATTGCCCCTATTTTTTCTGAAGCAGTTTTGAAAAACACTCTCACTTGTTCTTGATTTGACAAATCGATTGGATGTGAATGAAATTTAGATAATTGTTCTTGTGCTTGTTTTGTACTGTTTTTTGATAAGAGAATGACTGCTTTGCCACCATTTTTTTCAATACTTTGGGCAAGAAATTCTACACGTGATACGTCAGAGCTCTCAATAATATCTGCAGTAAACACAACCACCTTGCCATTAAAGTCAATTTGTGATTCCGGAATAGAGGCTGAAATGTGTGGCTTGACTGGGTAAAACACTCTGTCCCCTGGTATGACTTTGCCATTGAGAATTTTTGATATTTCTTCATCACAAAGAGACAATACTGTTTCTGCTACTTGGGACTGGGACAAAAATTGCTCATCAGCTATCATTTTGCTTGTATTGTTCTGAATTTTTTCTGCAATCTGTTGAATTTTTGCAAGCAAAGAAGAAATTGTTTTACTGAGTTTTTCTATCTCTGATTCTGATGTCATGTTTTTTAGTTTCGCTAATTTTGCAGCCGCATTTTTAATTCCGTTTTTTACTGTTTGTTCTTCTTCTCCCATCAAAGGAAGTATGTCGTTGTTGACTTCTTCTACTTCTTGTGGAGTCAAGCTTTCAAAGCCGCTAACTCTCATAAATTCAGCAGCTGCTTTTGGATATACTGTTTTGTAAATTCTGTCAGAGTGGACAGGTCCTGGATTTGTTGCTATTGAAATAATTCCCCTCTCTGTTAGTTCCCATGACATTGCCTCTGCTAGTCTATTTTTTGCTCCCTGTGAAGCGGTGTATGGACTTCTGAATCTGTATGGTCTTTGCTCTAGAGGACGCTCTTCAGTGAAAAATGTTGAAATTGTAATGATTTTGCAACCTGCCTTCATTGCTTTGAGTGCTTGAACTGATGTCCAAAAAGTTCCTGTAAGGTGAATGGCAACGGTGCTTTTAAATTCTGAAATGGGTGAGTTTGCAAAACATGTTACTGGTCCGGAAACCCCTGCATTGTTAACTAGAATATCTACATTTCCTGATGCTTTTAGTTCATCAAACATGCGTGATACGCCCTCTTCATCGCTGACATCAACTCCCGCAAAAATTTTAACAAATGCGTTACTCTTTACCTTGTCAATAATTTCTTTTAATCCCTTTGCAGTTTCTTCAAGTGGTTCCTTTCTTCTGCCAAGTATGACAATACTTGCACCATTTTCAGCAAATTTTATTGCTATGGCCTTTCCAATTCCAGTGCCGCTACCAGTGATAACTGCAACTTTTCCTTGAAATTTTAGCATTAACAGAAGTTGGCTATATTTTTCGATTATTTATTCCGATTGCTCTGTTTTGTGCTAATTTGTAGTTCTAAGACTAATATTTATTTGAGGGTGAAATTTACCTTGACGCATGCACGATTCTGAGCAAGACACTTTTGTACAAAAAAACAAAAATGAAGAGTTCTGCGATCTTTTAGAACATATAGGAATAGAAGCAGAGACAAAAGAAATTGGCACTGATGACGTTGAAAAAGGCGATTATTATAGCGGAAGTTTTACACATTCTCCAATCATGACTACAAATCATGGCTGCATTAAGATAAAAAATTCTAACATTGACATTGTGCAGGTAATTCAAAAAGGTTAATGGATTTAATGCAAAACATAATTCCTTTACCATGGGGAGCACAAGATCGTTTTCAGGCTCACTTTATAGTTAAAGCAAATGTAAGCCAAAGTGACGATAGTTTTCTTGCTGAATCAAAACCGAAAACTGAAGGTCATTTTGGCTCAAAAAAAGTTGTAGGTGTGGAATGGATTGGAGGAAATATATCTAATATTCTAAATGCTGATAACGAACTTGCTGGTATGATAACAAAGTTACCATACCATGATGCATTCATCTGGGTAGATCCAACAAAAAGTGGTGTTAGAATACATGGCAAGTGGAAAAGCAATCATGAGCTTGGAATTTCAAAAGAACAGTTTGCAGTTTATGACAAAATAGCGTCACACATTAAAAATAATCTGCGCTAAGCTCTCCACCAATCTAACGCTAAACAATCTACTTTCTTTTCCCCTCTTGGGATTGCCAAGATGAATTGTTTCTTTACTGTTGTTGCTAGTCTTCCTGCTAAAACTACACTTGTGGCAGAGACAGTGTCACCAGTATTGTAAACCTGAACTAGATATGGCGCGTGATCAATGCCAGGCCCTTTTTGATACACTGCAAAATCACAACCAAATTTAATTCCAGGGTTTACAATGTAACCCTTGTCTCTGAAATCTTTGTAAACTAGATATTTTTTGTCAAAGTTATGGTATTCTACCTTACAAATTTCAAGTAGATTATTTTCTGTTAAAAGTTTTTTTGCCTTGAATACTTTTATCTTTGATTTTTGGACTAGGTATAATCCTTCTATGAGATCTAAAATTAATGGTACTGTTATTTCATCTGGTTTTGGTTTGGCTATTCCTACCGGTTTTCCGTAATAGCCATTCATAAATAGAGTACGTGAATCTTGGATGTTCCAAATTACTATTCTGTTTTCTATTAATTCTCCTTTCAAGTAGGATGTTTTCATTTACACCAGTATTAATCTTATATCGATTGAGAGAAAGTAATGCGTGGAATCAAAAAGGATGATTCTGTAATGTTTGATGGTTATCAAATGTATCATAACTATCTTAGACCACATATGGCATTAGATGGTAAAACACCAGCAGACAAGGCAGGGATAGAAATTCAAGGAGATAACAAGTGGTTGACGATCATACAAAATGCAAAAAATATGTAATAACTGTACATCAAAGACAGAGCCGCAAATCCACGATCATTGTTTCAATAAAATGGAATTATTTCATAAATTCATAATTTCTGATATTTCTCAGACATATAGTATTTCAAATGACATAAACATTTCTTAATTCGTATTTTTAATCTATAAGCTCAAAGCTAATACAATGCAAGAATCAGAAACTTCAAGACATTTGTCAGACATTTCTTCAATTGCCTCGACAACATCCTTGAGTAGCAAAAGTTCACGTGTATTTGCAATTTCATCTAGAACTTTGATAGTAAGTTCACGATATTTTTCATCAACACTGCGTTCTATTTTTTGTGATTCGTGAGCAAGATCAATTGCTACTGTAGAATTTCCACTTAGAGCTCGCACAATTTCATTTAGCTTGTATATTTGGTCTACAGCTAACGCAATTAAATCTGAAATGTCTTTGTCAAGTTTCTCTTTTTTCAAAGTGACAGCTTTAATGTTTGATAGTTTGAAAGCAATTCCAGTGATAAATCCTGCAATTTCATCTGTTACGTAAGCTGTGTGTAAAAGGTTCTCTCTATTCATCATTAAACCACCGACATCTGCAATCTCTCTTGTTATCTTTCGACGTAACGATTCCACCTCGTCTTCTGTATTTTTTATTCTCTCAAGGACTTGCTTGATTTCTGCCTTGTCTGGTTTTATTATGAGACTTGGTAATGTGGAAAGATCTCTTACGGCGT
>DASSAF010000251.1:0-1587 GCA_035685565.1 Nitrosopumilaceae archaeon
GAAGATCAAAATTCGGCAGAATATCCAAGGAATATCCAAGTCTTGAAAACCCTGATTAATTTTGGGAAAATTCCTGTGCACGTCTCTCAACTTCAATGGACTCTCCAGGACAGCTCACAATGAATCAGATGACGTGCCATATATGGATATAAAGCTGCAGGAGTCTACTTTCCAGGTAAATTGGAATCACTTCAATAGCTATTTTCTAGAGAGAGTTATGATGTAATCATCAGACGAAGGTCATTCTGCCAAATTGAGAAAAACTAGGGAAACCTAAACGAAATTGGTTTCAACTTTGTGGACGGCTGCATCCTCTCATTCCTCTATATATAGGCTTGTATTTAGATAGAAAAGGATCTTCGGTCTCTCATATTTCACTAGCCAAAACTCTGTCAAAATCCCTACCAAAAATATTCAGTAAATTCACAAGCCACAACCATCCTCCATCACCATCAAGACGTCACTTTGTCAAGCCCTCTTCAAGGTTCAACAAAGTGTGATTCATCCTTTCTCATGGCTATGTATTTATTGATTTGTTTTACTTTGTCTATGGAGTGTAAACAGATTTTTGTTGTTGGAATTTTGTGTAATAATTTGATATTGGATTTCCGAATTTGCTAATTGGTTATTTGATATCTTATTTATTCATAGCATGAAACGAAATTAGTAAAGGAATAGGGCAGTAAAAATACATGAGTTCTTGTTTTATCTTGATTAATTTTCTGCATTCATATGCATAAAAATCGATGCATGAGGGCAGCCTTGATCATGGCTGTCCCTTGTGTATTGGTTTCAATTGCCGAATTTAATATAAGGGGAAACATACACGAAGTTGTTTTTCCTTATGTTTATTCAAAGGGCTAGAGTAATACAGAAAATTTACATAGAGAAAGGAGATGAGGTGACGCCATACTCCCTAATATGTTTCCAATTCAACTCATTGTGCGTATGTGTTTCTTGTTTCAGATTCTACACGAAGTGTTTCTGAAAAATTTAGCACTATGTCTAGGATTATGCACGAAGCTAGTTCTAGATAATTAAGGAGTTTTGCATGATTAGAATAACCACGAAGGCTCTAATTAAATTGGAATTAGGATGAAATTGGAATAATTGTCGAAAATTGCTGCCTTGTTTCTTTGTTGGTTTTGTTAAATGAGTTTTTGGTGATGTGTTGTGTGAAAGATGAAGATCATGTAAATAATAAAATTAGGTTTTATTTTATTTTATTTTAGAAATTTTCAGTAGAATTTAATATATTTTTCAACCCCCCATTTGTTATGTGACACTTTGTGTAATTGAATACCCTAGGATTCCCCGGATAGAACGATCCCTATTTGTCTAATACTACATGCGATACAAAAGGGTTTTAATGTGATTGGAGTTTTATTGCTGGTACAATAACTTGGTCAATAATAATTCCGTCAATCACCATGAACTTCCTCACAATATAGATGTATGTTTTTCTAGTATTCAACTTCTGGACAATTAATCAGTACCCATCAGTGGGCGATGGCTATCTCGTCTGGTTGCAAGTTGTATTCGCCTGACATTAGTTTTCCACCAACTTCAACATCACTGGAGAGTATA
>DASSAF010000252.1:0-2737 GCA_035685565.1 Nitrosopumilaceae archaeon
GTGAACCGTCTTCTGCCCTGATAACTAATTGGAGATCCTTTGCACATGTTACATCCTTTGCTACAATTCCTGATTTGAATTGTTTTAGTGGGGAAAGTGGCGTATTGGGGATTTGTGCAGTCTCATTTGATATTGTAAACAAAAATGATTTTGAAATGCTGGTGACGTTCTTATCAAATGACAAATTAGAACCTGTTTGGTTACCCACTATATACGAAAATGTTACCGTTGCATTTGCAGTTCCAGACGCTGTTGCCCTATAAGCAAGGTTTGAAAATAGACTTGTTCCAGTAATATTTTCACCGGGTTTTAATATTATTTGGATAGGCATCCAGTTGCATACTTTTTTGAGTTCTACTGTAGCATGATTATCAAAGACTACAGAAAATGGCCCTCCACACCCATTATTCACATTTATTGTATCCGGAGAATTGTTGACCAGAGTTGCATTAATTGCAAATGTGTCCCCGACTTTGATTGTAGCTGGTTGCACTAGAGGATTGAGAATCTCTACATTGTTTGTATTGTCTGCTTGAATTGGTTTTAGATATGGCGATATGAAAAGCAATCCCATTAGTGTGAAAGCAAGAATTAGATTTTTGTTCGTAAAGTGGTTTAAAATAATTAGAATATAAAGAGATTTGTTAATCAGTTTAGTTTCACAAGTTAGATTCGAATCCTATAGAACCAAACAAAACAATATCCATGATTTAAAAGGATGTAAGGGATAACCAAACCATTGGCCTCTGAGATCACAATTAGAGAAATCAAACCAATCAACATAGAAGGAGGTTATCTGATAGATGGTTTTCCATATGCAGGATTAGCAAATGCAATTGCAACAGAATCTTTGACAAGTACTATGGATTTCGAATTAGCAGGCATCATAGATTCAGAACTTTTTATGCCAATAAGCATAATCAAAGATGGGACACCTAATTTTCCTGCGCGGATATTTGTAAATAACACACTAAAGGTAGCAGTTTTCTTATCATATCTAACACCGCATGAATCTCTACACAGAGAACTGGCAAGAACAATGTTAAATTGGGCAAATCAGCACAAGTGCACTCTAATCCTAAGTAGTTCCTTAATCAAAGCTGGAAGTGAGGGTCCAAACATCATGGGAATAGCCAGCACTGCAGAAGCCAAAAAGAAACTAGGTGACGCCAGCATACCAATTTTGCAAAACGGCACAATTCCTGGAATTCCTGGAATTTTATTAAATGAAGGAGTGCTATCAAAAACAAATGTAATTGTACTACTAGTGAAAGGCCAAGATCCAGGACCTGACTTTAGATCTGGCGCTGAGATCTGTATGGCATTATCCAAACTAGTGCCAGGAACATCTTGTGATTTGCCCACACTTTTACATGAAGCAGAAATAATAGAACATGGTCTCAAGCAAACTGAGGAAGAAGCGGCTCCTCTAAGGGAGTCAATGTACGGATGACATACCAAGAAAGGGAAATATCAAAAAATCAACTTGAAAAACTACTTCAAACTCTTGACCTTGACGAAGGAATTAGAATAGAAAACAAATCAAACATGATTTTCATTAATAGATCAGCAAAACGATACTGTGTAAATCTATCCTCCCAAGGCAATGAGGAATTCTTTTACCAAAATAGCGTAAAAGAGGTTCTTGATTTTTTAAATGGAAAAACAGATCAAGAATCTAAGATATTTTCCTATTAATGCTTAAATCAAAAATCAATCTCTAATTTGGAATGGTTACCCTTGCAGAATTTGCCGTTATAATAATCACGATTTCATTATCAGGTGTATTGTCACCAGGACCTCTTTTTGCAGCAAATGTTGCATATGGACTAAAGGGCGGAATTAAAACAGGGCTAAAAATGGCATATGGCCATACTGTTGTTGAATTACCTCTTGTAGTTTTACTTGGAATTGGTGCCATATCGCTTACTACAATACCACAGTTTAGAGAAATCACATCCATTCTTGGTGCGCTAAGCCTTTTTGTTTTTGCGGGAATTCAAATAAAGTCAACCATCAGAAAACCATCAGCCATTTTTGAAGGAAAACATGGTCCATTTCTTGCTGGGATAATTCTTAGTGGACTAAATCCATTTTTTCTCATATGGTGGTTTACCATAGGTTTCAAATTAATTACTGATGCAATAGTTCTTTATTCATTTATAGGAATTGGCGTCATGTTTGCATTTCACATATGGATGGATTATGCGTGGATTTGTTCAGTTGCCTTTTTATCATCAAAGGGCAAGAAGATAATTTCTAACAAAAAATACCGCATTTTCATGATTGCAATTAGCGGTGTTTTGATATATTTTGGGATTGTTTTTCTGGTACAGGCAATACACTAACCGCAATCAAGAATTTCCATTTCTATTCCACATTGGTTATTTAGTTGAATTATCCTGTTGTTGATATCATCACAAAGCTCTGGATTCTTTGTCGTGTCATATTTTTGTATATCATTTAGAACGTTAATTTGTTTTATAGGACACATATTTGAAACATCTACAGCATATAAAATTATGATTGCTGCAATTCCTGCCAATCCAATAATTATTGCACGTTTTACAAAAGTGCTTACCATGTTTTTAAGGGCGTGCAACATCGATTTCAATTGTGGATACGTTTCGTTCTTTGCCGTCTAGTGATGTCATCCTTTCTGAAAATATCCTTACACCACTAATCTTGTAACCTACCGCGTTTAATCTTTTTACTATCATTTGGGAGACATCTACAG
>DASSAF010000253.1:0-7014 GCA_035685565.1 Nitrosopumilaceae archaeon
TTTTAGAGGGTGTTGTTCAACAATCTCACGAAAAATCAGAAATACAGCAAAACCAAGAAGAAAAAGAAACAGACATTCAAGGAACAGGTGAATCAATCACAAAATATTTACAAAAAATCGGTTATCTCAAAGAAGAAAAAAAATGGCTGACAAACAAGGCATTTTTTGAGATCGGAGGAAAACTACTACATGATGTAATGAAGTCGATAAGTGAGGGGGGATTTGGATTCCATGAAACAAAAAATGTTGGTACAGGAAGTGTAGTCATGGATACTACAAAAAAACTAGAACTTGGTGATGATATAAGAAATCTTAACGTCCCACAAACTATACTAAATTCGATTCAAAGAATTAAAAAATCTTCAGAAATCAAATTTCCAATCTTTCTAAATATTAATGATTTTGAAGAATTTGAGACAATTAAAGAGACCAAAGTTGCCGTTGTGTATTGTATTGATCTCAGTTCTACCATGAAATATTCTATTAATTCAGGAGAAGGAAGTAGAATAGAAGCTGCAAAAAAAGCACTTTGGGCTTTGTATGTTTTAAATAAAAAATTTTTTCCTAATGATTCTATTTACGTGGTTGGTTTTGGTTCTCTTGCATCAGAAGTAGATCCTTATGACATTCCATATCTGAAAACATATGATGCAAATGACAATTTCTTACATTACACAAATTATCAGGCAGCGTTTAGACTAGCATTAAAAATTTTAAAACGTGATGGTTCTCAAAATAAAAGAATAGTAATGATAACAGATGGTCAACCAAGCGCTAGTTTTATTGACAATGAATCTCAAAAAAAGGATATACTTTCTGACAAGCCATACTCTCACTTTTACAAACCTGACGAAGCCACACTTTTGAAACTACAAAATGAACGTGATATAAAATTGGATATGGGCGGAGAGATGGTGTATCTTTGTTACCGATATAGACAGGTAGACCCAGTAATAGATGCCAAAACTCTCTTTGAGGCAAAAAAATGCAAGCGTGAAGGAATTGAAATTGATACTATTATGGTAAGTGAGGAAGTTGAACTTTTGAGCTATGTGGAAGGATTGGAAAGGCAGCTTAAAGGAAGGGCATATTACATAAACCCCGAGAATATTGATAAGATATTGATTACCGATTTCATTTCAAACAAGAAGAAGATATTGAGTTCAAAGCAGGCTTGGTAAAAATGGATAAAAATTTTGACAAACAAAAAATGCTAGAAATTTTAGTAAATCCGGATGTTTCTATGATATTATCAGAACTTGAAGATGGAAGCAAGGATTCTTCATATCTTGTGGAAAAATTACAGATATCCGACAAGGAAATAAAAGAAAGATTAGCATATGTAATACAATGTGGTTTTGTTAAACTAGATCTGGATGAAAATAAAACCATCTACACTGTTAACAAGGAAAAACTAAATGATATTATGGAGATGGATGAGAACTTTTCAGGAGTTGTTGACGGTTTAACTGAACTTGATCAATATCTTAACTGATACTAGACTTACCACGATTCTTAACAAGATACATTATTCCTATTGCAAGTCCACTCAGCCCTGCTATAAGTAGAATAAAACTACACATGTCTAGTAGTGCTATGTTTTGTGGATAATTTCCTATTACTGCCAAAATTTGGGCTTCTCGTGATCCTTGATTTTTAATTTGTATTTTGTATGTTCCACTATTAGAAATGATAAAATTTTCTTGGAGCGGGCTTTTTGTTATTGACTTTGATATAATTGTCTCGCCTACAGGATTAAAAATATTCACTTTGATATTGTCATCTTCTTGAAAATCTGTAATTTGAACAGAATAAACGCCATTTTGATTCTTTGATGGATCAAGATCTTTTGTTAGTATAATAGATGCCCCCGGCAAAAGATTTTGCTGCTGATTTATAACACTCCAATTTATTAGTTGAGATTCATAAAACGTAAGTGCAATTCCGATAATTACCAAAATTGCGCTGATTATAATAACTAGCTTGAATTTTTTCACAGCAAAAGTTGAAGATAATCCTAGTTAAAACTTGGGATTGTACATAAGCAAATTGAAAATGTAAAAAATGTTTCTAGGTGTAAATTCAGATTAATTTTTCTACACGATGTACAAATCATTCGACAACAATATTTGCAAGTTCTGTTGTTGATGTAAATGTGGAATGAATTTGCATACGATTGTAGCCTTTGCTCTTATTGTACTTCTTATGACTACGCCACTTTCAGTCATTAATGTACATGCCTATTCTGATCATCCAGATCTATTTGTATCTGCAGAAAATAGTACTTTTGAGAATCATTTTTCAGGAGCAATGGTCATCGAAGTAGTTGTAAGAGATAGTAGTATCAATCAACTTGACCAACAACTAGGTGAACCAACTGTTACATTAAATGGGAGCCCACTTAGGATGGTGCAAGGCTCTAGTGGAGCTTGGTACGCATTTTTTGCTAACGTAGATAAAGCAAAACAAGCAGATCAAATTTCCTCAACAGGAACAGCTGGTCAAAACTTAGATTTTGGAGTCTTTTGTGACAGGAGTACTGATCCATCAGTACTAGGAATCAGTTTTTCACAAACTGATGGTGTTGCAATTCCTAATAATGGAATAATTGGTGCAACTCAAGGTACAGCATCATTTACTGCATGTACAGGTACTCTTGGCACTCCTACCAGCCAAATGAGTGTGATTAGAAATCCACCTGGTCTTAACATGAACTCTGGTGTAGGAACTGGGCAGATTGGGATAAATTCTAATGCATGGCCACTTGTCCAGCTTTTTACTTTTAGTAATAATCTAACTATAGAATATGATAAAGCGGGAGGTTCTGAAACTGTAAACCTCACATATGATGACATGACTAACATTTCCATGAAACTTGATAGAACTAATTATCCACAAGGATCTGATGTCTTTGCAACAATAAATGATATGCAACTCAATGAAGATCCTACCGCCATAAATTCTTGGACATTCAATGTTAATTCACCAGAGGCAACCTTCTATCAAGCATTTCCAGAATCTGGTTCTGCCCCTACGGGTCCAGAATTAGTAAACTTGTATCCGAATCTTAACAGCTTGGGCTTCAAAGATAACGGACGCGTTGAAATGAATTTGGGTTCTGTTGTAGAATTGAAAACAAATCAACTTCAAACTGCTACATCAATCACTAGCGGAGCTACTTATAACAAATTAGTAACATTTGTAGAAACTGCGCCAAATTCAGGAATTTTTGAAAGTTCGTATGCCAGTAAATCTACAATTGGAATTTTAAGTAATGCACCAAGATCTCAATCGGCTTCAATATCTTATAATTCCAACTCAGCTTCAATATTGTCTGGAACTGCAACTGCAGACCTGTCTGTTGGAAGCCCTAATGGGCAATTAAATCCCGGTCAAAAAGAAACTATAACACTAGTAGACAATAATCAAAACCATAACGCCGCAGTAATTGAACATCTGGATGATTTTCGAAGCTCTGCAATAATTCCTACCCTAAAGTTTGGAAATCCAGTTACTTTGAATAGTGCATCAGGCATACAATTTTATCCAAATTCAACTGGTTTTGTTGGAGGAATACCAGTATCATCTAACGTGCCTGATTCAAATTCTGCTAGATTGATAATTGATACTACCACTTCACCCAATAGTCCTTTTAAGAAAATTACATTAAATCTTGGGATCACAGAACAAACTCTGAAAAGTCTGTTTATTGATGTTAACCAACCAAACTCAGGCGGAACTAATTGGATAAATTATGATATACGATCATTTCAACAACAGCTTGGAATTAATTCCTTTTCGGATACAAGTATGACGCTTTACTTTGGTGCCATAGGAAGTAATCCAATTCAGATCTTGACCCCAGGTAGCATTTCCTCTGGAAACGGCCTCCTTCAAATAACCGACGCTAATGTAGCTGCAATAAATGCAATATCTACATCATCTCCAGTGTTTTTAGAAATTAATTTTGATACATCTGGTAATCCAGCAAATGGAGGTGTAATCTCAAGTGAAACAGATATTCAACCAATTGTATTTGATCTGTTTTCTTTTGGAAACCAAAATAATCAAAAAATAAACAATGCAATATACAGAGCTGAACTACAAGAAACATCGAGTAACTCTGGTATTTTTATAGGAACTATCGAGTATGTTGTTACAAATCAATTAAATCAATACGATCCTAATTTGATCAAAAGTCTTCGTACATTTAGTCAAGATATCAAATTCCTTGTAAATGATCAACTTGTAGATAATAATGGAATGCATCTTTCAATCTCTGATGTTTCAGCTAGTGGTGGAAACAAAATTACGACTTTACATTCTGATATACAAACACACACCGGAATAGTTACACTTGACTCGCAAAGCTATGGTCTTGGTCAACCTGTCACTATAACTCTAAACGATCCAGATCTTAACACAGATCCAAACACAATTCAGACATATACTACGGTAAATGATCCTAATTCTTCTGCAGATGATACAGTGGGAGATTCAAGCGGTAACATACTCTTAGAAGTCTGGATTAAAGGATTTAGATTTCATCACTGTACAGTAAGCGGTATACCGCACGGAGGTCTTGCTGCAACAGGATTTGCTCTTACTGAAACTGGTCCAGGTACTGGAATTTTCAAAGGAAGTTTCGGCATGCCAACACAAATTTGTAATGAAGATGGAACAGCACTGATTTCTCCAACAGGAGGAAGTGTTCAAGTATGGTACCATGATTTCAGAGATATTTTTGGACGATCAGTGGTTGTAGGACTGTCTTCTTCCTCATCTTCTACCCAATCTTATTCTACAACACAATCTTCCACAACTCAGCAGTTAACTGGAACTATAGCACATAAAATTAGTATAACTCCAAAGATAACCGATACTCTTGACAGACCATTATTAGAAAAACCTACAGTAGGAACAAATCTTAATTTTGTCACTGAGATTTCAAACAATGATCAAATTGCACAAGGTTATTCCTATATTGTACAAGTAAAAGATGCAGATGACAAAGTTGTGTACATCAACTTGGTAGATGGAAGTATTGATCCAGTCAGCAAAAAAACAGCAGAAATTTCTTGGACTCCTGAATCTATAGGTAAATATACTATAGAAATTTTTGTATGGGACAGCAGTGGAGTTGCATTACCTCTTACACAAAAGACAGAGTATAACATAGAAGTTGTTTCAAAATAAACAATCTGTTGTTTAAACTAAAATGTTTTTTCTGTCATGATTAAAAATTGTATTTTTCTTTGTAAGGTGAAACCGCGCGTAATTCTTTTACTACTTTTTTTAAGACCTGAACAGTTTCATTAATCTCTTCTTCCGTGTTTGTTATTCCAATAGTTAAACGCAGAGATCCTGTTATTTGCTCATGAGAAAATCCCATGGCTCTAAGTACATGGGATGCTTTTTGTATTTTTACAGAACAAGCAGAACCAGTTGATGCAGCAACTTTATTTTCGTCAAGCTTGATTATTAGATCCTCGCCATTTACACCAAGGAATGTAAAATGAATGTTATTCGGTATTCTTTTTTCAGGATGACCATTAAGTTTGGTATGTGGAATTTCTTTTAGAACATCAATGATAAGTTTCATACCTAATTTTCTCAAATATTCTTGATTTTGTATAATGTTATCATTTGCAAGTTGACACGCCATACCAAAACCTACGATGCTTGCCACATTTTCAGTTCCTGATCGAAGGCCATTTTCTTGACCACCGCCCAAAATGAGAGGATCTATTTTGACTCCTTTTCTGATGTATAACGCACCAACCCCTTTTGGTCCATTTATTTTATGAGATGATATAGATAACAAGTCTATGCCAAGTTCCTTAACATTAATTGGAATTTTTCCTATTGCTTGTATTGCATCTGTATGAAATACGATTTTTTTTTCCTGAGTGATTTTTCCAATCTCTGCAATTGGTTGTATTGTACCAACTTCATTATTGGCAAACATTATGCTGACAAGACATGTATCAGAAGAGATTTCTTTTTCAACATCTTCTGGATTTACAAGACCATATTTGTCTACAGGGAGATATGTTATCTGAAAACCTTCTTCCTCAAGACGTTTACATGGTTCTAGTATTGCATCATGTTCTATGGATGATGTTATGACATGTTTACCCTTGTTATGGTGTGCAATTCCATAAAGTGTAGTATTGTTTGATTCTGTACCGCCTGATGTTATGAGAATCTCACCACTTTCCGCATTTATCAATGATGCAATTCTTTTTCTTGCATTTTGAATTGCAATGTTGGCAAGACGACCGTACTTGTGAATAGATGAGGGATTTCCATACTGTTCTTTGAAATATGGAATCATCTCTTCAATTACTTTTTCGTGTACTGGAGTTGATGCAGCGTTATCTAGATATATCAATCTACTATCACATTGAGCTTTCCAGGTCTGTATCCTTCTGGGTCTACAAAAACTGATGTGAATCCAATCTGTTTTAATCTCCCAATGAGTTTCGATAATTTTGTTTGATCAGAAAGTAGACTCATTTCTTTCTGCCCTACTTCAATTTTTGCAACACCATTAAAATCACGTACACGAACTTGTCGTACTCCAAAAAACTGCTTGACCAAAATTTCGCCCATCTCAATTCTTGCAAGTCTTTCTGCTGTTACTTCTTGTCCCCATGGAATACGAGACGCAAGACAAGAGTTTGACGGTCTATCGTATACTGATAAACCAACTTTCTGTGCGTATTCTCTAACATCCTCTTTTGTAAACCCTATTTCTACAAGTGGACTTTTCACACCATTTTCTTTTAGAGCCTTTATTCCAGGTCTGTATTCTCTTAGATCATCAAGATTAGTACCGTCCACAATGATACTGATATTTTCTTTTTTAGCGATTTCATTAAGATGTTCTGAAAGCTCGGTTCTACAATGAAAGCATCTGGTGTTATCATTTTTTACAAATTCAGGATTTTCAAGTTCATTATATTGAATCACAATATGTTTTATTCCAATTTCTGAGCAAATTTTTTCGGC
>DASSAF010000254.1:0-15619 GCA_035685565.1 Nitrosopumilaceae archaeon
TTGGATTGAGTAGATTCCTAGGTATCGTAACAGATAAAGAGCCGCTGGCTTCTCCCTTTATTTCCAAAATTACATAAGGAGTAATAGGAGAAGTCGTAATGGTTTCAAGTGTACCATTAATAATTTTATACGGTATTTTAAAATGAACGTTGTTACCGTACATGCTACTATTTAGAGAATAAACATGCCAACCACTTTCTGCGTATGCGAAAAAATTTGTTTGTATCAAAGGGACTATCAATAGAAAAGCAGGAATCAACAGATACACGTATGACATGAATAAAGAGTCATTTTCATATTGAAAAGCATTTGGATGTATTAGGAGTTCTATCTATTATTTTTCGAAGCCATCTTTATCAGATTTTCAATCTTGTTTTCACCCAAATCCAATTTTATTCCTGCTTGCTCAGCAGGCGTCTTTTTGATACTCTCATGTTCTCTGATAAAATTATAGTGAATCCTATAGGCATCAATTAATTTCTGTGCAGAATCCTTATGATCCATACCTCGCATTACGATTTCTCTATCTCTAAAAATTCCATTCAAACGTTCTATCTTCTGGTTTAATCCCTTATGTCTTACACTAACAGATCTGATGTTTCTAGTTCTTGGACTAGCCATAGTATGATATTCCTTCTCAAATGCCTCATTGTACGAATGTAAACCATCATGAATTATGGCTATTGGTTTTAGGAGTTTTGGATTATTTTTCTTGATGTTCAATTTCAGGTGTCAATCATGCAATTCATTTACTGTGTCCGTATCATAACTGAACTTGTGATCTAATAGGTCAAATTTTCCATCAGTTTTAAATGAAAGTTTCCACTGTTTTTTGTTTACGTCAACTAACCTGACCATGTTTTCATCTTTCTTTGAGATATAGAACTTTTGAGGGGATTGGTCGTCATGCTTTGACTTTTTAACTACTTCCTGCCATTCCGATTTATCAAAATCCAAATTTTCAAATTGTATTATAGTCCATGCCAAATCGTTTAATCTTCACAATTTTATATATTTGAACTTAAAGGAACTTTGTTCTTTGATGCCCAGGGTGTTTGACATAAAATACCCCCTGTTCAGTTTCTGGTGTTATCTCTGAACTAAACATAATTAGTTTGAAAGTGCTACTAATATGGAGTTAAGGATTAATTTAGGTTGTACAACTATTTCCTATAGTTGTTATGTCTAATAAGTGGAAAGCTCCATCATCAAAGGAAATGTGGAAAATCATTGAAGGATATGGAATTAAGCGAGAAATGTTTGAGAGGTCTAATCCAACTAACCAAGATATTTTGCAGTTGTATAATCTCATTAAACAAAAAAAGCATGAGCGAAGAGAAGAGGATCTGATTAGACTTCTAAAAGAATATGTTGAAAAAATGAAGAAACGTAACAAATGATGATATTGTTATTTTAATTTTGAAACCGTCTTAATTCTCAATCTTATTCTGACCAAATTTTAGTTTAATACCGATCCTACTCCAATTAGCACAAAAAAATCAGTCACGTTTAATGCTTTTAACAGAAGGAATTGTTATGAGCAGACCAAGAACAGTGCCCGCTGCCCCAAATATTCCTAAATACTGAAATCGTTCTTCTGATATGTTTGCAATGCTTAGAGCAAGACAAGCTATCCCCACAATTAATAATGTAACACCTATGATGATAGATCGTATATTATCATCCATGTCTATAATCTTACTTCTGAGATTGTATTTTCTTTAATGCAACACTAAAGTCATTTATGGGTACAATTTTCACTGTACTCATGGATGAAATGCCCACAGTGATACAAAGCTGCTCTATATCGTGCGCACTTTTGGCATCCAAAATTATAATCCATTCATGCTCAAGTACAGACATGTAAAAACCAATGACTTTGATTATGTTGAATTTCTTTACATTTGCTTTTAGTTTGCCTTGAATCTCTAGGAAAATTCTCCTGCTTTTTTGATTGTTTAGAGGACATGATTCAGGGCTATGAACTGCAAAGACACCAAATAACATTATTTTCGTAATCAAGTCCAGTTTAATTAAACTTTCAATCTGTGTTTTCTAATATCTTAACATGCCTCACATAGCGACAATTTGCTGAGATTTTAAATAAGGTCGTACTAGACTAGTCAATATGGAAGAGGAAAAGCGGCGTTTTTTCAATTTTTCATTTTTTAAAGTAGATCCAAAATGGAGATGGATGGCAGACATGGCAAAGGAAGAATCTGCAAAAGAGGTAGAAAACATAATCAATCACTCTGGCATCCAATTCAGATCGTACTCGACTTTGGGTCTAAGAGATGATGCAGAATTCTTGTTCTGGTTTGCTGCAGAATCTGTAGAGCAAATCCAGGATGTTGTCTCAAAATTATATCTGACCGTATTTGGGAAATACATCAATCCAACACACGTGTATCTTTCCAGTACTAGACCATCTCTTTATGCAAAGACATCTGGTGCACGAGGCTGGCTTGGAGGCGAAGAACAAAAAAAATACGTTATAGTGTATCCGTTTGTTAAAACACGAGAATGGTATCTCCTACCGCTTGAAAAAAGAAAAGATCTGATGGCAGAACACATTCAAGCCGGACAAAAATATCCCCAAGTCACACTTAACACCACCTATTCTTTTGGGATTCACGATGAAGACTTTATGCTAGCTTTTGAAACAGACGACTTGCATGCATTTCAGGATCTTATCATGGACCTAAGAGAAACACGAGTCAGCGCATACATCAAAGTTGATACGCCTATGATTGTTTGCGTAAAAAAAGATGTAATTCCTCTGATAAAGAGTCTTGGATGATGAAGGCACTAAAAGAATGGGCAACTGTTGTCAAAGCTTTAGAAAATGGCAACCAGACAATTCTTCTAAGAAAGGGAGGCATACTTGAGACTGCCTCTGGTTTTAATATGGAATCAAAAAAATTTCTCCTCTTTCCTACATATGAACATCAAGACAATGTCTCACTAAAATCACAATATTATGGATATTTGGCTGATGTACGAGAACACAAGCCAAAAGAGGGAACCAACCAAATTACATCTTTTGCCGAAGTTGTAGAAGAGAAAGACTTGGATTCAATAGAAAAAATCGAGGAACTGACTTCATTTCACATCTTGAGTGATTTCTATGTTGTAGAAAGGATGAACTGGATGCCAGAAAAACCCATGAAAGTTATGTTTCTTAAAGTATTCAAGATAAACCCAACTGAAGTGCCTATTCTTCCAGATTATCATGGTTGCAAATCTTGGATAGAATTAAATGTAAATCCAGAATCTGGAAAATCGGTTTTAAGTGATGCAGAACTTCAACAAAAACTCTCAGAGTTTAGGAGAATCATAAATTGAAATACAGAACCCTTGGTAAAAGTGGGATCAAAGTTTCCGAGATAGGATTTGGGGCGTGGACTCTGGGTCTTGATTGGTGGGGAAAGAAAATTGAAGACGATGAAGCAAAAAGATTGTTAAAGAAAGCATATGATGTTGGAATTAATTATTTTGAAAGTGGAGATATTTACGGCAGAGGAAAAAGTGAGAAACTCATAGGTGAGGTCTTTTCTGGAATGAGAAATGATATAGTGATTTCTACAAAATATGGATATGACATATACAGCAACGAACAAATTGGACACAAGGAACTTCCTCAAAAGTTTACTCCGGAATTTACTGATTTTGCATTACAAAAAAGTCTGGAAAGATTACAAACTGACTATGTAGATGTTTATGGCTTGCACAATCCAAAAATCAATACAATACGAGATGATGCAATATTTGAATCACTGGACAACAAAATCAAGGAAGGTAAGATCAAGAGCTATCAAGTAGCTTTAGGCCCAGCAATAGGGTGGGCTCAAGAGGGAATTGAAGCTATGGAAAAAAGAAACGTTACAGCAGTACAAACAGTATACAACATTTTGGAGCAAAATCCAGGAAACAAGCTAATTGAGCATGCACAACAATATGATGTAGGAATACTTGTTCGAGTTCCTGACGCATCAGGAATCCTGACTGGCAAAGTAAACGCTGACACCAAGGTGAGCGAAAAAGACCACAGGTCGGTTCGAAGTGGAGACTGGATAAAAGAATCACTACAAAAAGTAGACCAGCTAATGCCAGTTGCAAAAAGAAACGGCCTTAACATAACCGAACTTGCAATCAAGTTCATCTTGTCACAAAATCCAGTCTCATCAGTACTCCCAACAATAGTTGATGAAGAAGAGATAGTGATGTTCTCTCAGATGGCTGATGGAAAGTATCTTAGTTCATCTGATGTAAATGAGATAACCACATTGTTTAGCCAGTGGCCTGCATACGAGTTAAAAGCATCAGCACAAACTGCATAATCTCCATCCTTTTAATCTGAATCTATGCTGTGATAGGATCTTCTATCTTAAATTCATGCTCTACGAAATATTCGACTCGAGTCTTTTTGAATTCGCGTGAGCTAAAAAGGATCTTGTATTCTGTAACATCTATGTGCTTTTGAATTTCTTTTGCAACTACCTCGGCATCATCAAATGATTTGCAATGCACCATAGAAAATACGTTGTATGGCCAGTCTTGGTATACGGGTCTTTCATAACAATGACTTACCTGCGGAAATGCACCCAGTTTTGCTCCAACTTCCTCGATTCTTTCTTGGGGCACCTTCCATACTATCATACCATTTGCCACAAAACCTGCTTCTCTGTGTCTGAGAATGGCGGCAAATCTACGCATGACTCCAATCTCTTCATAATATTTTGCTTTTTCAAGTAGCTGCTCTTCTGTTATGCCCAAATTTTGGGCAGATTTTAAAAATGGTCTTTCTATTAATTCTAAATCTTTTTGCAGCTCACGTATATATTTTTTGTCTTCTTCTGTTGCAACAAATTTTACCTCGTGAATTTTTTTCTTTTCTTCAGTTGGTTTGACTTCGGCCTTTTTCTCGTCTACCATGTCTAACTTTACTCCAATCTTGAAAAGCTTTATCGTTGGAAGAAGTCTGGTCTTTTTTATGCCGGGTAATTTTGAAAACTTGTCAATCTCCGTTTTCAGATCAGAACCTGGAGGAACTGCAAGTGTAAACCAAAGATTGTACTCGTGGTTTCTTTCATAATTATGACTAACACCTGGATGCTTGTTGACTTGGTTTGCAACATGATCTAGATTTTCTGGCTCTATTGCCATTGCAACTAGCGCGCTCTTGTAACCTAGTTTTCTTGTATCAAAGATAGCGCTCATCTGTCTGATTACACCGCTTTTTTTCATATCTTGCAGTCGTTGTGTTAGCTGCTCATCTGTCAATTCAAATTTTTTAGCGATTTGGGGGTATGGCCTAGGAATTAATGGAAACGTCCATTGGATTTCATTTAAAATTTCCTTATCGAGTTTATCCATGGGTATTAGTTTCGGTGACTTGTTCAATTAAAAACGTTGCCGAGATTTTCATGCAATCTATAAATAACATGCAACGTCGATCCAAAATCATTGATAGTAGACCTGAACCTAAAAGGCAATTTGGTACTGGTTATAGGAGGAGGTAACGAGGGACTCAAAAAGGTTAATGCGTTACTGACCCAAGATTGCAAAATTTTGGTTATAAGCGATAAAACCAACAAGGAAATAGAAAGATACGTTAAACAAAAAAAAATCACTTTTAAAAAAATAAAATTGCAAAATGCCAGTTTTTTAAAAAAATACAAACCATTTATGGTGATGGCAACAACAGATGATAGGGAATTAAACAGAAAAATTGTTGAGCAAGCAAAAAAGATGCGTTGCTATGCTTATGCAGCTGATGATCCGGCAGTAAGTGATTTTGCTTTTGGTTCTGTAATAAACATAGAAGATACTGTGCAGATAGCAGTTTCAACTGGGGGAAGAAGTCCAGCTATGGCAAGAAAGATACGAATGCAGGCAGAAAAGGTGTTTAAAAAAATAATTAAAAAAGATGACATTTATCAGATAAAACTACAAGACTTTGCACGAAACGCTGCCAAAACCAAACTTGTTACCTTTCTGGAGAGAAAAAAGTTCCTCTACAGCGTCATGAATGACAATCATGTTAAACAGTTAATAAAAGAAGGAAATTTTAAAAACGCAAAGATGAGGGTAATGAAGATGCTAGGTGATCTAAAATAAGTAATATAATTAACGCTAGAGTCACGTTCCGTAAATCTCCAATTCACATGCTTGAGAGGTTTGCCTTTAGGGATGTAGATTCTGCATATTCTTCATTTCTGGAACATTCCGGTTTGCAAGAATGTGTGATACTGCAAACATGTAACCGGATAGAACTATTTGGAGTAGGAAATGCAAAAGACATTGAAAGAATAAAAAAGACATGGGCATCTGTAGCAGGCCTTGAAGAAAACACATTCAAGGAAAACTTGGAGATAAGTGAAGGAACAGAAGCCTTTGAGCATCTCCTAAAATTAACATCAGGACTTGACTCACTAGTTATTGGAGAAGAACAGATACTTGGACAAATAAAAGAGTCCATTACAACTGCGCGAGAACTAAATGCTTCAGGAAATAATCTTAACACACTTTTTGAGAAGGCAATTCGTGTTGGTTCCCGCGTTAGACATTCTACGGGGATTGGTCGTGGAAGCATATCTATAGGTTCCATGGCAGTCAAGCTAGCAGAAGAAAATATCGATGATCTAAAATCAAAACACATCTTGCTTATTGGAACTGGAGAAGGAGCTAGTCTTGTTGCAAAATCTCTTAAAAAAAGAAACATTGAATTTTTTGTAACAAGCAGAACATATGAAAGAGCACAGTCATTTGCAGAAACAGTTGGAGGAAATCCAATCAAGTTTGAAAACGCGATTTCCAACTTTATTAAAGTTGATGTATTATTTGTGGCAACGGTAGCACCATATTTTCTTGTGACATATGATAGGATAAAGGAAGCAATGACCTCCAAAAAGACAGGGATGATGATCATGGATTTATCAAATCCAAGAACGGTAGATGAAAGAGTTTCTTCAATAAAGAGAATAAAGATGATGAATCTTGACCAGATTGCAGAAATGGTAGACAAAAACATGCGAACCAGGATAGGTATAGTCTCATCAGCCGAACAAATAATTAACGAAGAGATCCCAATTGTAGAGGCGGTAATGAAGAGATTGGAAGTAGAACCAGTAGTAAAGAGTGTCTTCAAAGACATTGATCAAGTGAGATTAAAAGAACTCAAAAAGGCATTACAGATGCTTGGAGAAACTGATGAACAAAAAATACGAATAATTGATCAACTCACTCAGGCAATAGTCGAAGGTATAATATCTACTCCAATGAACAATCTGAGAAAAGCAACAGAGCAAGGCGACTCTGAATTGATAAAAACAGTTAGCAAACTTTTTGATTATAAAATTAAAGAGTAACAGATTATATTGCTTGCAGATAATATTTTTTGTACATGTCTTTTCCTAATCTAAGACTGAGACGTCTGAGACAAAGTGGCAAGATTCGTGAGCTTTTAGAAGAGGTCCGACTTTCTCCAAAAGATCTTATCTGTCCAATATTTGTTCAGGAAGATTTGAAATCAAAGATTCAGGGAGAATCCATGCCAGGATTTGATAGACTTCCGCTCAAAGATGTGGTAGATGAGGTGAATTCTATTGTTGATTTGAAGATTCCAGCAATTATGGTATTTGGAATTCCAACAACAAAAGATGACAAAGGTACATCAGCATTTTCACAAAACGGAATTGTACAACAAGCGGTCTCTGACATTAGAAAAAACATTGGAAACAAAATAGCAATAATGTCTGATGTCTGTCTTTGTCAATATACCAGCTCAGGGCATTGTGGATTGGTAAAGGGGGACAAGATAGATAATGATTCTAGCTTGGATGTTTTAGCAAAAGTGGCTGTAAGTCAAGCGCAAGCTGGCGTAGATGTAGTATCGCCTTCCGCAATGATGGATGGGCAGGTCAAGGCCATACGACAGGGATTGGATGACGCAGGGTTTACTGATGTTGCAATAATGTCACATTCTGCAAAACATCGTTCTTCGCTTTATTCGCCATTCAAAGACATGGCACACTCTGCTCCACAGTTTGGAGACAGGAAGACTTACCAGTTGCCTTATACAAACCCAAAAGAAGCCATGAGAGAAGTTGAAGCCGATGTTGCCGAAGGGGTTGATATTGTGATGATAAAGCCAGCATTGGCATATCTTGATTTGATTGCAATGACTAGACAAAAATTTAACGTTCCTATTTCTGCCTATAGCGTTTCTGGTGAATATTCCCTGATAAAGGCAGCAGCCATGCAAGGATGGATAAATGAAAGTGAGGTCACGATGGAAATTCTGACTGCAATCAAACGTGCTGGTGCCGACATGATAGTTACATATCTTTCCAAGATTGCCGCAAAGGCAATAAATGGATAGGGCATGAGGGACGATGACGGTTTTGAGATAGACCGAGCATTTGATTTATTGCCACATGTAGTAGGGGCAAGCTGGGCAACAGTCTGGTTTCGCCTAAACAAAAAAAGACAACCAACTCAAGAAGAATTTAGAAATAAGGTTGTTGAATATCTAAAAATGCTAGATGCTTTAGTTGATTCTTATCCAAAGTCAGGAGAATTTTTAGCAATGACTTCACGTGTAAAACGAAGATACAATGAAGAGATAGAAAACATTCTTGCTGGCAAAAATCCTGAAATTGAAAAAAGATTCAAACGCTATGTTGATTACGGCTAGATCTCTTTTTTAAAATCGTCAAGAAATTTTTTCATTATTTTTGTTCTACGTTTTGCTTCTTTTTTTGCTTCATTTGTGTTCATCTTTTTTTCTAAAAGCAAGAGTTTTTTGTAAAAATGATCCAAAGTACAATTGCTGTCATCAGGCTTTCGTCTTTGGCAAAAAGGATCTGATTTGTTATAAAATGGCCTTTTTTCAGAACCACCTACAGAAAATACTCTAGCTATGCCTATTGCTCCTATTGCATCCAACCTATCTGCATCTTGGAGTATCTTTCCCTCTATGGTACTTGGAATCATGTCTCGTGAAAAACTGTGATCACGTATTGCATCAGATATTATTTTTATCTCATCCTTATCATATCCATGATTTTGTAGAATTTTTTGTGCAACTATAGCACTTTTTATCGAAGACGTTTTTGACTTCTTGTCTGATTTTGGAAATGATATGATATCGTGTAACAGAACAGCTGCGAGAACCAGTTTCATGTTTACATTTTCTTTTTTTCCAATTTTTTGTGCATTTTTGTAAACCCTCATTATGTGTTCAAAATCATGTGCTGAATCGTTCTTTTCCATTATTTTTTGGATTGTGATTTTTAGTCTTTCAAGTGACTGCAAGTTGGACTAGAATGGCTTGGCTTTTATAAATTTCAGCTTGTTTTTCTGTCATTTCTTTGAATTGTGAACGATTAGATACACATAGGTGATTTCATTCGAAAAAAATCTCAAATAACCATATAGAAAAAGGGAAAAAATTCCAAGTTATTTGATTTAGATCGCTATTATCAGAAAAACTAGATGAATGGTACAATATATTTATTAATTATTTCCACGTAATGAAACTGTGAGCAGCAAAGCGTGGAAATGTTATAGATGTAATCTGACTTTTACTGATGAATCTTACGCAATGCTTCATGAGGATCTCTCAAAACACAGCGTACGTGAGATCCAAATGGTAAAAGCCTAGAAAATTTTCAGTTCTGTAATCTAACTTATACCATAAAGATAGATGAAAAATTTTTTCTAGTGAAAGGTCTTGAATAATATCATGGGAGAAAATCACCGTGGCTTTGATGAACCAAACCGCAAGCAAAGACAAAGAAGACAAAAAAAGCTAAAAAGTGCAGAGGGGGGGATTTGAACCCCCGAACCCCTAAGGGAAAGGATTTCCTATTGCCATGATCTTGAGTCCTTCTCGGTTGGCCGGGCTTCGGTACCTCTGCAACGAGAAATTCAAACTCTGATTATATAACTGAAATGCTAAAATCTTTGAGTGGTATTGTCTGAATTAGTAATTAGGCCTGCATACTGTATGATTGAAACTATGGAAGATCTTCTGGTTCTGGAGAGCAATGCTTGTGTACCCATTTTCCAGATGGTACTTTGGAAATTTCACTTCCTGCTTTGATTGGAGCTTCACATTCAGAACAGGTTGTCTTAAACTTGGCTTTCATGAATGTGAATGAAATCTAATAGGAGATAAACTGTGTTAATAGTAAATACTTGAGTAACAATTAGCACAGAACACAAATACTATGCTTGAAGGGTAGAAACAAATTCAAGATGTGGGCCTGATCCCATTCCATCAATTATTTTCTCTATCTTTCCATCAATACCAATGAGATATGTCATTCGTTTTGTATACATGCCAAGAGTTCCCTTTGCATCATACAGTGATGCTACCTTCTTTCCTGGGTCTGATAGCAGCTTGAATGGAAGTTTGTGTTTTTGGCTGAAATTTATGTGGGATTTCTGGGAGTCATTATTTATTCCAAGAACCTCGTAATTTTTTGAGATCTTTGCGTAACTGTCCCTAAATCCAGTAACCTCTGCAGTACAGCCAGGTGTATTGTCTTTAACATAAAAAAACAAAATAGTCTTCTTCTTACCAAAGTAAGAAGAGAGCTTTACCTTTTCACCTGTATTTGATTGAAGTTCAAAATCAGGAGATGGGTCGCCTATTTTCATTGCATTTCACTAAGATTAATTTGGATTCTTATTGGGTAGGATTTGGTTGGTCTTCTATTCCTAACCAGGCATATCCTTTTTGTTCTAATTCATCTGCAAGCTCTTTTGGTCCGTCTTTGACTATCCTTCCTTGGCCCATGACATGTACGTAGTCAAGCTTGTCAAGGAATTTTAGAATTCTTGCATAGTGGGTAATGACAATAACAGTAGCGTCTTTTTTTGAAACTTGGTTAATTGCCTTTGCAACTGCTTGAACTGAATCTATATCAAGTCCAGAGTCAGGTTCATCTAAAATTGAGATTGTTGGTTGTAGTACTGCCATCTGTAAAACCTCGGATCTCTTTTTTTCTCCACCAGAGAATCCCTCGTTTAAGTATCTTGACAAAAAGTCGTGCTTTAGACCTACTTGATCAAGGTTCTTTTTTAAATAAGTCTGAAATTCTCTGACTGTCAAAAAGACTTCACGATTTTGATTGTCCATTGCTTTACTCAATGCATTATATGAAGTTCTAAGAAAATGTGAATATCCTACACCTGATACTTCAGTTGGATACTGGAATGCCAAGAAGAGTCCTTTCTTTGCTCTTTCATCAGCGGATAGATCTAGAATGCTTTTACCATCAAGTATTATGTCACCACTAGTGACCTCGTATTTTGGATGTGCAAGTAATGTGTATGCCAATGTGCTCTTACCAGAACCGTTTGGACCCATTATGGCATGAACCTCGCCAGGACAGGTTTTTAGGTTTACTCCCTTGAGTATTTCTTTTCCTTCTCGTTTAACATGCAAGTCCTTTATCTCAAGTATCGCCATTGCATCTCTAAACGATTTTTCTATATATAAGTCAACGAAAAATTAGCTGCCTCTAATGGAACAATATTCGTGAAATTCTATCTAGTAATTGTTTTTTGGAGCCAATCCTTTTCTAATTGTATAATCATACTATAACATGGCTTTTGAAAAACTGTTAGATGAGATAATGAAAACCGACAAACACATTCGATATTCAACTGTCTGTGACATGGAAGGAAAAGAAGTACAAACCAGAATTAGGGATGGAGTAACTCCACTCCTAAATGAAGATGAAACTAGGGAAACACTTCATTATGCAGCAAGTGCCTGGAAATCTCGTAACAAATTTGCGCCAAAAATTGGCAAGGGAAAATATGTTTTGGCTGTCTATGAAAATCTAAGGAGATTGACGTTGCCTTTGGGAGATAGTCATATGCTTCTTGTGACATGGGGAATTGATGGAGGCCAGGTAGACATTATAGAACGAATCCAGAACATACTGTCTGGAGATTACACGCGCGATTGGTAAAACCAGAAATTCCATAAAACAATCTCATTTTCCTAGAAAGCTTTATCATTTACAGACGAGTGTTAGTACTACGGATTACAAATCGCTCTACGAAAAGATTATGAGTCTGGATCCTAAGATACGCTTTGCTACAATTTTTGATATGAATGGAAAGGTTATGGTTAGTGGACACCGTGATGGCGTAGAAAATCTTCTTACACCTGAAGAGAGCCAAAAATCATTACAGCTTGCAATCAACGCATGGAAATCTAGAAACGAGGTTTCAGGCAAGATAGGAAAAGGAAAGTATGCACTAGTAGAATATGAAAAGTTAAAACGAATTACAATGCCCTTAGATTCGGATCATATTTTATACATCACTACAGATGTAGAGGCTGATCACGCTCCTATTATTTACAGGGCCCTAAGGCTAAAACAAGACATGCTTCACAACCCAAATGGACTACCATAGGGAATCATACCATAAATCTAAAAAATTTTAATGACAAAAATTGCAATTTTATTTGATTATTCCATTCTATAACGCATTACATGAAAACTATCAAATACATGCAAATTGAGCAGGTCAATCCGCTGTATTATAAAGGAAATGAGCTGTGTTGCTCAGAAAGGTTTGATGAGGCTATAAAATGCTATGATAAAATTATTGAAATAAACCCAAATTCTAGGGTTGCATGGGGTTACAAGGCTCATGCTCTTTCAAAATTAAAAAAATATGATGAAGCCTTTACATGTTACCAGAAAGCTCTAAAATGTTAGAATCTTACTAGTATAATTTTTGAACCGGTCAATTGATTTTTTAAGAGCAGTTGATTTTGTAGACCATTGACTAAACGATTACAATTATTTCAGCTTGCATTTGCGGCAATAGGAATAGTTGGTATTACGGTGTCAATAGTAGGTAAAGACATTACAGGAATAATAGAATCATGCATCATAATCTTTATGGCCATAATGGCAGGCTTTCTTGATTCTTATATCAAGAAAAAACAAGGCACAAAAAATAGGCTATAGACTTTGTAGTAGAAATCATGCGCAATGTATTTCAATTCTGGGTTTAACACTTGTTAAAGATGACACAAGAAATGTCAAAGGATTCAATGCTTACCTTTGGATGGTTTCACTATACGAGGGGACGAGCATCTGGCATACACAAAAATCATTTTCTCTTACAAGGAATTTGGAAAACCATCTGTGGGTGTCACACAGTAAGTATTCCGGATAGGGCCAATATTCGGTTTGTAAATGAAAGTGATCTTTTCAAGAACAAGCGTTGTAAGGTATGCATGAATATCTTAGCGCGTCAAACCAGATTTGATTTAAGATAATAAAAAAAATTTACTTGCATGTATAGTTGCCAAATTGACCTGTTAAACCGTTAGCCCGAGTTACATGACTTTATACTGTGTCATTTTGTATTACTAGTTGACATGATATGTTTCTTGTTGGCTGGATACCGTGTATCTTACTGGTAAGAGATAATGCTTCTACGACAGAAGAATTTTTAGGATATTTTTGGGTGTCAAAATATGTATGGCCTATTATTTCTGGCACCAAAATCATCAGTACTATTAGAACTGCAAATTTGTTAATTGATTTTTTTCTTAGATTCAATCTTTTTTTCTTGCTATACTTGATATATTAAGGTAAAACATGATTGCCAACTTTTGAAATTATAAAATTACTTGCAATCAAAAGCGAATTTTTATATGGTTTTATTCGTAAGGAAAGTAGCCACATGACTGAAGATAGTAAGAAAGCAATAGACGAAACACTAGAAACTAAAGAAAAAACTGAAACTGAACTTAATGGCAAAATACTGCATGACTTGTATAGACATACTACAAAATTAATCAAATAAGAACATGTTTTACTGACTAAATATAGTGCAATTAATCATACACAATAAAATAAAAAGAGGGGGTTAGTTTTTGGCTAACGAAGGTCGTAATGAGATTTTCATCTTGTATACAGTCAGAATTTCTTTGCATCTATTTCGTATGGTTACCTCGGTTATTCCGGCAATACTTGAGACGTCTCGTTGCAAAATGCTTTGTCCAAGCAGTGTAGACGCTATGTAAAGATACGCAGCAGCTAATCCGTTTGGAGCCTTTCCGTCTGCAAGACTGTGGTCTTGTGTTTTTTCGGCAATCTCAGCAGCTAGTCTCTCAACGCGTACCTCAAGCTTTGCTAGGTTTGCTATTTTTGATATGTACTTGTCTAGGGTCACAACAGGTGCAGTATTGGAACCAAGCTCCATCACCAACGTTCTATAGTATTTTGCAGTCAGCTTTACATTCATTTTTTGATCCTTTGAGCTTCCAGTTGCCTTGCATATTTCATCAAGGGATCTTACTACATCGCATTGCTTACAAGCCATGTATATTGTGGCTGCAGACATGCATGATACTGATTTGCCCTTTGCTTCAAACTGACCTTCGAAATTTCTGTAGATCATCGATGCGCTTTCTATGACATTTCTTGACAACGATAGTGATTGACATGTTTCGCCTATTTTTGATAAAATGTTTGCAAGTCGCCTCTCCCTTGGAGAAGATACTCTTATCCTAGTCTGCCATTTTCTCAGATTATACATCTGATTTGCGACTTCACTATTGATCGTCTTTCCACTAAAGTCCTTTACGCCTAATGCTATTTCTGTTCTGATTCCCAAGTCATGCTGTGAATAAGTTGTTTGCCCCGTTGCTCTTGCAAGCTTCATCTTGTCTTCGAGGTTTGTTGCCCGTGATTCCGGGCCATAATCTGACATTTGTTCCATTGCAACCAAACCGCAGCCAGAACAAATTATTTCTCCATTATGAATATCATCGATTAATGTCGACTGACATTCTGGACAATGTGTTTGTAATTCGGTTATGTTATTCATCTTTTTCTTCCTCTAAATCGTTTTGGTCTTATTGCAGGAGTTTCTTCACCCATGAAAACTTTTTTTCCAATATGTTTTTGGATGTTGTTTGTCAGCGGTGTCGCAGATGCATATGGTGCATCAACAGGACCGATCATTTCTGATACTTTTGCAATTTTTGTGCCAGTATTGTCTACTAGCAATTGGCCGTCACGCAGTGGTTTAGACAGTCTAATTATGACTCTACCGCTATTGGCCAAATGCAAAACTTCGCCTACCTCCTGCAATTGACTTCACAATCCTTTACTGTTATCAATAGAGTTCTGTCAACATTACTTTAGCTCCAAGCTAGGGAGATCATTATTTTGATTGTTTTGCACGTTTTGAAACAAGTTTTTCAGAAATCATTGATATGATTTTGGATTTTGGCTGTCCCTTTGGAAGTACGATATATCCTGACCTGACAAAAGGCCTTCTTGGAAATCTGACCTGATCATTTGTTTCGCTAGGTTGCAGACCCGCTGCCTTGGCTGCATCAATTAATTCTTTTAGCGAAGGATCAGAGACACTCTTTTCACGGGAAACTCTTCTGCCTTTTTTTTTGGGTAACTCCTTGTCAAAATAAACAAGCCAGATTACGACATGTTCGTAATCTTTCATGTAATCACTTTATCAAAATTGCATTAACCGCGCCATCTTGACCTGGTCTTGATATTACTCTGCACTGACCAGCCTCTGTTTCTAGTATGGCGCCCTTTGATAT
>DASSAF010000255.1:0-5936 GCA_035685565.1 Nitrosopumilaceae archaeon
TGCAGAAAAAGGAAAATTCATTGCAGTTGACAGAACCTGTAAAACAAATTTTGAAAATGTCTATGCAATAGGTGATGTGAATCAAATCATGGTTACAGATAAAATTGCGGTTCCAAAGGCAGGAATTTTTGCAGAAGGAGAAGGTGTTACTGTTGCTAGAAATATTATATCAAAAATAAAAAGCGAACAAGAAAAAGAGATCTTTGATGGCAAAGGAGGATGTTTTGTAGAAGTTGGCAAAAAAGTTGCAGGATATCTGCAAGTAGACATGTTTGCTACTCCAAATCCCACTACCTTACTCCAGCCACCATCAGAAGAACACTTTGCAGACAAGGAAAAATTTGAAAAAGACAGACTGGCAAAGTGGTTGTAATGTTAAACTGATTTTGCAAATTTTTTTCTGTAAATAAATCCAACAATTCCAGAACCAACAAAGGTTGCAGTCCAGTACAGCCACAGATCATTAAGATAACCTGATACTAGGGCTGGTGCTAAAGATCTGGCTGGATTCATAGATGCACCTGAGATAAATGACAAAAAGAAAATATCGAGGCCTATTATACCGCCTATTGCAATTCCGCTAAATCCTCTTAATCCCTTCGTATGCGCAACTACCAGAATCACTGCCATCAATAGTACGGTAGTTAGAATTTCAACACCAAATATGAGAGGCATGGGAAAATGATAATCTGGTGCGTTTGCTCCAAGATTTGCCTCTGTACCTATAAAATATTTTACAAAGATGCTTCCTAGAAACGCACCAATTATTTCTGCAGCAAAATATGCTGGCAAGAGATTTTTTGGCATGTGCTTTGTGACAAGATAACCTATTGTTACTGCAGGATTGAAATGCGCCATTGAAACTTTTCCAAAAGCATAAACCATCAAAGCAACAGCAACGGCAGGTGCCAGTGCAACAAACCATAAACCAAACGTTCCAACATATTTTGCATCCAGAACTACTGAACCAGTAGCAAGTACAACTATAACAAATGTGCCAATAAGTTCAGCAAAGAACTTTTTTTGGTTAGACGATAAGCCGTTTAACCTAGAGGCTTGCGACAAGTTCCCTTACCTTTATTTCAATTTCATCTCTGATCTTTCTAACTTGTTCTATTGGCTTGTCTTTTGGATCAGGAATATTCCAATTTATTATGCTATTTACAAACAGTGCTGGACAGGATTCCTTATCCATACATCCCATGTTTACAACCTTTGCAGATTTTTTCACCATCTCATCAGAGAGTACTTTGGGTTTTTGTCCGGTTATGTCTATTCCAACTTCTTTCATTACTTGGACTGCAAGCGGATTGATTTCACTGGTAGGTTTTGTGCCAGCACTTTGTGGCAAAAATTCTGGCAGCGCAAATTTTCTAAAGAAACCTTCTGCCATCTGACTTCTTCCAGCATTTTCTACACATACAAAAAGAATTTTTTTTGTCTCAGACATGTAATGCTTATATAAATCCATATTTATATAAACATTAATTGATATGAATGGCTTGACCTTGCTAAAATGTATTTGTGATGAGACACGCTTTAGCATACTCGAACTGCTTCAAAAGAACAAGGAGCTTTGTGTCAATGACTTGGTTTCCAAACTAAAAAAAGACCAACCGCTAGTTTCTCATCATCTGAGAGCTTTGAAGGAATGCAACATAATTCATTCAAGAGGAAACGGAAAGATGACAATGTATTCAATTTCTAACAAAGAGACAGCAAAATTAATTGCAAACATTACCAATGCTGGAGAAAAGATTGCCACAATTTGTAATGATCTTGCATGCTGTTCATGATTTTGTGATGTAATACAGTAAACTCTGATTGTAATTTTGAAGAGTTTTTTAATTTGAATAAATCCCACGATTTAATAATTTCACCATTGTCAGCAACTTGAGGGGCCGTAGTCTAGCTTGGTCATGATGCTAGCCTGGGGTGCTAGAGGTCGCCGGTTCAAGTCCGGCCGGCCCCATTACATTATCCAATTTTATCAAATTTCTGCAGACTCTTCCACAAATACCAAGTTGCCACACTTCGATATGGTTTCCATCTCATACCGATCTCCTCTACCTCCTTTGGTTTTGGCAATTCAGACAGCGAAAATGCCATCTGTACTCCTTTTCTTAACCCTAGATCTCCTACAGGCAATACGTCTAGTCTTCCAAGTGAAAATATCAAAAACATCTCAGCAGTCCATCTACCTATTCCTTTTACTTGAGTAAGATGTTCGATTATTTCATCATCTGTCATCTTGGATAGAGATCTTATCTTCAACTTTCCATCCTCGATTTTTTGTGCCAAATCCTTCAGATATTCTACTTTCATACCTGAAAGGCCAACTGAGCGCAGCTTGGCATTTTTTGTATCTAGCATGTGGCTAGCTGTTGGAAATTTTGGATAAAGTTTTTTGAATCTTCCAAATATTGCTTCAGCAGCAGCACTTGCAAGCTGTTGCGATATGATGGACTCTACCAAAACTGCAAAGTGATTGTTTCTTTTTTTAATCTGGTAATCTCCTATACGTTCAATAATCTTTACAAGATTTGGATCCTGTTTTAGAAAGCCAACTGCCTTATGATTTATCATGTTAGCTTGGTTCTGGATGTATCGTAACTACTGCATTTGTAATTTGATTCTTTATTTTAAATTCAATTTCAGACACAATATCGTGTACCCTTTCAACTGATAGATTTCCATCAAATGAACAATCAATATCTATTTTGAAAATGTTTTGAAGTTGGAATGTTATGACTCTGCCAATTTTTTTAACTGATGGATATTCTTTAATGGTTTTTGTAATCTGTTCCTCGATTGACAAGTCCTCAATAGGTAAACTCTTTGGTATTGTGACATATGGTTCAAGATGAATTGTAATGTGATTAATGTTAGGAACCGCGTTTCGGATCTGAACCTCTATATCATCTGAAATTTTATGGGCTTCTTCAAGGTGCATATTTCTATCTACCATTACATGCAAGCTTATGAAGAGTCCATCACTTGAAGTTGTAGAATTAACGTTGTGTATCCCTTCAACTCCTTTTACTGTAGATGCAACATGGCTTACCTTGTAATCAATCGGCACATCTTTCCATGTTGGTTCAAAATGAACTGTGACATTGGAATTTGCAATAGAACTTTTGATGTTTTTTTCTACATCACTACTGATCTTGTGCGCGTCCTCAAAACTTGCTGCACCGCTCAATGATATTTTTACCTCAGCAAAAATTTCACTACCTGATCTACGCATTTGAACCGAGTCTGTATTCATTACCCCTTCTGTTTTGTTTACAATATCCTGTACCTGTCTTACCATGCCTGCAGGAATGGCATCAGTTAATTCTAGAGCATTTTTGTGAATCAACTTTATGCTAAGAGCAGCAAGAAACACTCCCAAAATTAATGCCGCTATAAAATCTCCTTGGTAATAACCAATTGTAACCAACAAAATTCCAACTAACGCTACCGATGTAGAACCCATGTCCATAAATGCATGATAAAAGTCTACTCGCAAAGTAGAACCATCAGTTTTTTTCAATGCCCTTCTAAGAATACCAATTCTAAATACATCAGAACAAAGAGTGTATACTGCTGCTCCAATTGCCATTACTCCTGGTACAACAGTGGGAGGTGGACCCTGCATTCTGAAAATAGACTCGTAAATGAAAATGATTGCAATTACAAGGATAATTACACCGCCAATAAAACTGCCCATTGTCTCGATTTTGCCATGGCCATACGTGTGCTCACGATCGGGGGGTTTTGCCGCCCATTTTGCTGCAACAAGCAAAATGGCAGTAACAATGGAATCTAGAACAGCATGAATACTGTCTGTGACTAGTGCAAGACTGTTTGAAAATACTCCTATTGTAAGCTCTACCACAAACGCAGAAATTATTATAGCTAGTGAAATCCTCAGAGTGTTTGTTTTAAGATTTTGCAAACTCATGTTTTTTGCAATCCCAACACTTGCAACACATCTTCAAAGTTTTTACGTGAGTGATCATTTTTGTATTTTTTTAATGAAGCAATCAGTTTTTTTCTACTAGGCTCTTTGATTATTTTTTTTACCAAATTTGCAATACCAGAGCCAATGAATATGCTCTGGGTTGCTGATGTGACATTTGAGGTTCTTCTATTCACACTAGAACTTTCAAAATCAATTATGCAAATTTTCTTGCCAACTATAACATGTTTGTGAATATGGCTTAGCTCACCGTGATCAAGGCGAATTTTATCCAAGCTATAACAATCTTCAAGCACCTTTAGTATAGTTGATCTAAGTTTTCCGGCACTACCTTTGCCCTTTAGATCCCGAATCCAATCGATTATTTTTTTGCCTTCAAGATACTCCATTATTATGAAATTTTTGCTACTGTCTATCAGCTTTGGACCAACATCTACTTCGTTTGCTAGCCTTAGAAGCTTTGCTTCACCATTCATCTCAGGCCTACTTGCATCCATTCTGCGAATTTTCAAGGCCACTGACTTTTTTCCTTGATTTGACAAGACCACAACACCAACGTAGCCCTTGCCAAGAACAGGTACGTTGTTTAGTGTAGTCGTTCCAGTAAATGAGACTCCTTTAATTCCAAGTTTTTTGAGCTCTGTAATTCGTCTTGAAAGCTCACCTCTTGTTGCCTTTGGATAACCTAGAATTGAAGAATATGGTTCTATGGTAAGCTTGCTAAGGGAAACTAAAGAAGAGTCCATCTGTAGTGGTAAGCTCTGTCAGAGCCTTTTTAATGGATTTGCTTGCAGCTTGCCTTCCATCAAATACCCTAAACCCTCGTTTGATATCAGATACCAGACCACTTGGAACACCAGATTCTGAAAGATTTTTTTTCAAAAGATTATTCAAAAAAAGTTTGGCATCATGGAATGATCTGTCTTGCAAAGATAAAATTTTTCCAGACTCGCTAACCCATAGCAATTTGTTTTTGTGATTTTTTGCAATAAAACTTTCTGATTCTTTTTTCCTTAAAACTTCGGGACCATTTTTTATCATGAACTTTTCAATTTTTGGCAAACGCAACAAGAAAATCATTGCAGCTTCCGACTTTTCATCTGTGACAGAGGACTTGCGCAATACATCAAAGCCTGCAAGCTCAAGCTGGCCTGAGATGGCAGTTGTTGCTCGCTTTATCTGACCCCAAATTATATCAGGACTGCGAGGTTTGTAATTGAACTTAACAATTATTGTACTGTCAAGATTTTTTTTGTTTGGACGTAATGGTTTTGGTTTGAAAAATGACAGTGACGGTTTTTTCAAAAATGATCGTGCAGATAGAACAAACTTGCCTACACTCTCTGCTGATATCGCAGTTCCAAGGTTTCTGTTGCTGTCTATTGGATCTATTATTACAAGCGATGTTTCAAATTTCTTGGTCGGGTTTCCTATTACTTGGTTTTGTACAAAATTTGAAGCAGCCTCTAGTACTCCAAGAAAACTTCCATAATGTAATATGAGAACCTCGGCAACATAGCCGCCAAAGCCTTCTTTGGCAATCTCTGCACCGTAAATGCCAATTGCGGTTAGGAATTTTTTTAACAGTCTTACTTCGTCTTTTTTTGCTTGATCAAGTGATTCTAGGATAAATTTTGTGTGAAAAGAGGACCTGTCTGCAGCACTCTTCCATTGTCCTGCCTCTACGTCATAACAGGGTACCACGTTTACCAGGGTGCCTTTAACCGATGCCTCTACGTATGGATGATCTGAATACCTGACATATGGCTTGAATTTTTTTAGAGCATCAAAACCTATTTTTTTTCCAACTGACTCGAAAGTTTTTTCATCTGTATCATTTTTTAGTTTTATAAAAATATCCAAATCAACTTCGCCTTGAAGCCAGGTTCCTTTTGCATAAGACCCACCAATCTCTACTCCTACAACATTGGGAAATTTGGCAGCTTGCTCTTTTACTAGTTGTAGTGAATAT
>DASSAF010000256.1:0-8232 GCA_035685565.1 Nitrosopumilaceae archaeon
TATCTGCACGTTGCTTATGCCAGAGCTGGCAGATGCAGATACTGATACTGTCACCTTGCCTGTAACCGTTGAACCTGCTACAGGGTTTGTCATTGAAACTAATGGAGGTGCAGTGCCAACATTACTGACATTGACTGCAACCTGAGATGAGGCCGAATTGCCAGCGATATCAAACGCTTTTACCCTAAAATAGCCTATCTGTTTCATTATACTTACGTTTTTCATTAGTTAAATTATTATTATATTTACTTTTTATCATCTAGAATTTGGGTTTTTACTACATAAGATACAATAATCATAAGTTTGTTAATCAGTCCAACTAATGATAATAAAAAATTTTAAAGAACTTGCAACAAACCGTGAAAAAAAAGATACGTTAGACATTTTAGAAACAGGACTTGATGCAGCATTGCCAGGTGATACATTAAGAAAAATTGTAAAAAAAGACAAACTTGTTATAGGTAAAAAGACTATTTTGCTCTCAAAATATGCTAGAATTTTTGTTGTCGGATTTGGCAAGGCTGCTGATTCGATGACAAAAACAGTTTGTTCACTAATTCGAATTAATGGCGGTATCATAGTGATTCCATGTGGTACAAAGTCTCTATTAATAAATAAAAAATTCAAGATTCTTCATGCTGGTCATCCCCTGCCCAATATGCAAAGTGTTCATGCCGGAAAACAAATTGTAGAATTTCTAAAAAATAGAAAACTATCTGATTTTATAATATTTTTAATATCTGGTGGTGGCTCCTCCCTTCTTTCACTACCTGATGGCATATCGCTTTTAGACAAAAAAATTACTATTAATTTACTGCTAAAATCAGGTGCAAACATACAAGAAATAAACTGTGTGCGAAAACATCTTTCTAAAATAAAAGGAGGGAAACTGGCAGAAAATCTTTCATGTGACGCAGTATCACTTGTAATGTCTGATGTTGTTGGTGATGACTTGTCAGATATAGCGTCAGCACCTACGTATTTTGATGATACCACTTTCAAAGACGCAGATAAAATATTAATAAAATATGGTCTTAAAAAACGCATACCACGAAGTGTTCTAAAAAGATTAGATCTTGGAATTCATAATAAAATACCAGAGACTCCAAAATCCTCAAAAATAAAAAATTACATTATTGCTACAAACAATGATTGTCTTGATGCAATGATAGAAAGGGCACGACAACTTGGATATGATATAAGTACAATGCGCTCTGTGTTTGGCAACATACCGCTTGTGTCAAAAAATCTACTCAAATCATTTCCAATTAAAAAACACTCTTGTCTTATTTTTGGTGGTGAACCTATCGTAAAAATTGTTGGTAATGGAAAGGGAGGAAGAAATCAGGAGCTAGTCCTATACACGTTTGACAAAATTCAAAAAAATAGGGGAAATATTGTAATTGCATCCTGTGGAACTGATGGAAAAGACGGAAATACTAATGCCAGTGGAGCAATCATGGAAAGTTCAACAAATGGACTTGGTGACATACACAATTTTCTAAAAAATAATAACTCGTACTATTTTTTTAAAAAACATAAAGGCTTGATATTTACTGGATCTACACACACAAATCTTATGGATATTGGTGTAATCTTAATTAGATAATAATTTTGTAGCAATGTTTTGTGATGGTTCAATTATTTCAAACCGAACCTGAAGATTTCTCTGCGCTATCATCTGTTTTATGAAATTAATTCGTGATTCTATCAAATGATCCTGATCTTGTTTGGTTCCTGTTAGATATTCGTACATTGATTTTTGATCTAGCATGATTTTTACAGTATCGCCATTTTTTATTATGAATCTACCTATGGCCCAAAAGATCCCGACATGAAGTGCAATGTATTTTGATTGTTCATTTGATATTTTATCCAAATAGATCTCAGCATGAACTCTTGTCTGTTCAAACGTTGTCTTACTATCTTGAATGACCCATGAGATCATTTTCTTATTACCGTCAAAATAACAGAAATGATCCATATGTCAACCAAAAAGGCGTTGATTGTCTATATATTTTGAATATCGCACTGAATAATAAAAATGAAAACTTGATTGCGTGTTAGAGGCAAACTCTTTCTTCACTAATATGGTGGATGAATTAGTAGAGTTTTCTGAATATGATCCAGAGCTTGCAGAAGGCTTGAAATGGATAGATAGTGAAGCGCAAAAGCGCGGTCTGACATTTTATGAGATGGTGTTCCATGTATTGCATAGATATGATATTGATATCAAAGCAAAAGAATGGTTATCTACACGAAATTAATCTTTATGTGATTCCAGAACAAATATCGCTTAATAAATCAGGATTGTATTGCCCTGCAGCTGTTTTGACTTCTGATCTGTGAATTACTTTACAAATAACATCAGGAAAAATAAAGTTTGTAAAAAGAAAAATGCTCAAAAGTAAAATGCCTATTACAATAATAATTCCAATTGGTATTTTCATTTTTGTTTAAATCCTTTATTGCGGTCTTTTTTCCAAAGGTACGTATTCGCATCCAGACGGTCCACAATATTTTCCTACATAGACTGCTTTTGGCCTGTAAAGCATTGGTTTTGGTGCAGCTTCTGCAAATTTTTCTTCAATGATATGAGCTGTCCATCCTGCAACTCTAGAGATTGCAAAAATTGGTGTATTCAAATCCATTGGAATTTTTAACATATAGTAAGCAGATGCACTATAAAGATCCACGTTTGGAAAAATATCTGATCCTTTTACCTTTTTCATCTCCTCTTCTGTAATATCTTCAACTTTTTTTGTAATCTGGTACCAATGATCTCCTGTTTTTTCAGATAATCGTCTTGATAATTCTCTGAGCACTTCGGCTCTTGGATCAAATGTCTTGTATATTGCGTGACCCATGCCCATTATTTTTTTACCATGAGAAAGTTTTTCTTTAATCCATGGTTCAACATTATCCTCAGTCTTGATATCTAAAAGCATCTTCATTACCTGAAAATTTGCTCCTCCGTGTAATTCTCCACTTAGCGCACCTATGGCAGCACTAACTGCAGCATACATGTGAGCACGTGTGGATGCTACTTCCCTTGCAGCAAAAGTAGACGCATTAAAACTATGTTCCGCATGTAAAATCAAACAAATATCAAAAATTCTTGCAAATTCGTTATCTGGTATGTTTCCTGTAAGCATGTAAAGAAAATTAGCGGCATGACTAAGATCTTTTGATGGTTGGACGATTTCCTTTCCATTGCGAATTCTGTCCCAGCCTGCTACGATTATTGGTAGTTTGGAAATAAGATCAATTGCTCTGGTGTAATTTGTAGGCCTGTCATCTGATTTTTCATTGTCATATGCCGAAAGTATTGCCACAGAAGATTGTAAAACATCCATGGGGTTTGCTGTTTTTGGCAAATTCTTAAGATTTTTCTCTAGATCATCTGGGACCTTGCGAAAAGCAATAAGTTTTTCATTAAATTCAGAAAGTATGGTTTTTGATGGAAGATCATCATTAAGTAACATGCACGCAGTTTCCTCAAAAGTCGATTTTTTGACTAGGTCTAAAATGTCATATCCTCTGTAAATCAGCTTGCCATTTATGCCATCAACTGCAGAAATCTTTGTATCAGCTACCTCAATATTGCGAAGACCGATATTTTTTGTTTGCATTAATATTACTGCGAAAAATGCGTATTAAAATTATACCATACTATTCAACTTGGTACATCGTAGATAAATACAAATTTTTACAATAAATCCTAAAATTTTCTTAACCTGCTTTACATTTTATTTTGCTTATTTTTACTAAAAATTCCCCTATTGGTTTTTGGTAGGCGAATTCCTCTAACTTCTCATTTAGCGATTCTAAGAAAACGTCGCATGTTCCACTATCAAGCTCCACGAATATCCCTCTTAGGTATTCTGGATGATCATAGCAATCAGGCAAATAGGATTGAAACTTCTCATATACTATCCTAAAAACATCATGTAGTAATTTACTGCCACCTATTTCCAGTAACGATTCTTCGAGGGCTAGACTAACGAGCGCTTTTTTCCCCCCTTGTTTGTATCAGGAAACAATTGATCCATAATACGAGAAATTTGTTAAAATGTACTTGTCCTTTAGAAAATCTACATACAGTATTTGCAGTCAAAAATTAAGCAGTTTGTCTAATCTGACAACTTTGTGCCATATAGCACAAATTTTCAAAAAAGACTGAAAATGACTGAAATGGAAGACAGTTTCATAAAACTTGTTGATGAATTTGTTCTAGTTTCAAAGGAACCAGAAGTTCTTGAAGAAATAGGTCAGCTTGACAGGGAAGCAAGACTACTTGGAATAACATTTTATGATATGTATTGTGTTGTTTTACAAGATGTAGCAGGACATCAAAATCTTGTATCTCAATTCAAAATTTTCATGAATGCAAAGAAAACCGCTTGAATATTTTTGGTTTAAATGAGGGTCATTCTGCCTTGATTATTCTATGACAAGATCTAAGATCGTATGTGTTTCTCATAAAGAAGATGCAGACGGTATAGGCGCTGCTTCACTAATTAGACAAGCGTTTGGTGGTGAGACAAAACTGGTTGATTATCCGGGTCTTATGACTGAGCTTGAAAAGTTAAAAAACAACGATTCTTTGAAAACTTTGTATATTTGTGACGTGGGCTTGAGCAAAACCAGTCAGGACCAATTTGTAGAGTTATTAACTGCGCTTAGAAAAAAACGGATTTCAATTACATATATTGATCATCATGATCTTGATGAAACTTTAAAAAAGAAAATCAAATCACTCAAAGTTAAGCTGATTCATGACATCACTGAATGTACCACAGTTCTGGTTTATGAAGCATTTAAGAAAAAATTAACAGATCATAGTGCTTTCATAGCTGCATGTTCTGCAATAACTGATTACATGGAAGATAGGCAGCTGGGCTCAAAACTTCTTCAAAAATTTGATAGACAATTTGCTTTGCTTGAAGCAACAGTTCTTACATTTACCATTGCCAGCCACCAAAAAGACGATGAATACCTCCTTTATCTTGTTGATGAATTAAGCGAAGCAAAATACCCTCATGATATTCCAAACGCATTTGAATTTGCTCGCTTGCAGGCAGAAAAAATTTCGGGTGTAATTCAAAAAGTTAAAGATAACATGAAAACCATGAAAAACCTTGCCTACATGGAGGTTACTGACTCTGGCGCAGCCATGGTTGTAAATTTTGTTTTAGGTATGTCAGGAAAAGATGTTGGGGTATCTTACAAACTAAGAGAAGACCGTGGAATTTATGCTGTGTCCATTAGGGGTTCTAGGTCATCTAAGGTTCATCTTGGGAGAATTGTTAATGCATTGGCAAGTGAACTTGGAGGCTCTGGTGGGGGACATGACAAGGCATGTGGCGCAGTGATACCAAAAGAAAAGATGAACAATTTTATAAAGAAATTTAATTCCAAATTGGCATAATAATTACATCGAAAAACTTTATTTATTTTTAGAACTCACGCAATCTCAGCTATTACATCGATTTCTACACACGAATTTAAGGGAAGGCTTGCAACTCCTATGGCTATTCTACTATGTTGTCCTTTTGCTCCAAATATTTCAAAAATCAAATCTGAGGCAGCATTGATTACTTTTGGCTGTTCAGTAAATTCTGGTGTAGAGTTGACAAATCCAGAAACTCGAATGATTTTTGAGATTTTATCCAAACTTCCAAGTTCATTTCTAATTTGGGCAAGTGCATTTATTATACAAAGTTTGGCAGCTTTTTGCGCTTCCTCAATTGAAACATCTTTTGTTACCTTTCCAAAATATGCTACCTTACCGTCTCTTATTGGAATTTGACCTGAGACAAACACAAGTTTACCTGTAACGACAACAGGAACATAAGAGCCAGCGGGTTTTGGAGGATTTGGAAGAATGATATTAAGTGAAGCAAGTTTTTCATCTATCACAAAGTCTGGTTTTACTGTATGTGTTTTAACTTTATCTTCATAATATGTGGGACATTTGTATCTACAAATTTTATGGGTTCATCATAAGCTACATAAAAAAATCAAATCTTATATAACCCATCATGAGAATATGAATTCTAAGGAAATGAATAAAACAATTCTAAAAATTTCAAGTGCTGCGATATTTCTAATTTTGATATCATCATATGTAGGAACTAATTCCAATGCCTATGCAATTTGGGGGCATGGTATAACACACGGTCCGTCATTTGGTCATATTTTTGATTATACATATACAGACGGACTGAAAATAGATAGTAGGACTTTTGATATATCCAAATTCAGCCAAAGTATACCTACTCAGACATTGTATGTTAATGTGCCGTCAACAATTACCTTGAAGATTTTTCATAATGTTGGTGTACAAAACATACAACATGTTGCGTTATACATAACCAATAATAGCAATCAAGCAGTTTACTCAAATGGTGAATGGATAGCATATGATAAAGGCGTTGGTCTAACAACAAATCATCCTAACAAAATATTCAAATCAGTTACAGTAAGTACATCTTTGCAAGGCCACTACTTGTATCTGACATTTAAGATAACACCACAAGCACCAATGGATACTTCAAACATCATTATAAAAGCATGGGATTATAAAACTGCCTCCATACAAAGTACTGTTACTGGGGCTTTACAGATTATAAAGTGGCAATCGTCACTAACCTGAAAATAACGTTCTGATTAGAATAAAATATTTTGAGATTTTCTACCTTAGTTTATAATTGTTAAAACAGGTTTTGAAGATATGTTTTTTCATGGGCAGATTCCATACATAGACTATATTATGTTGTGATTAAAACAATCCATATGGAAAAAAGACATCATCCAGCCCAAAAAGATTTGGATGTATTGATATCAAAATTGAACGCTCTTGAGGTTTCAGCAACTGATAACTTTCAAAAATCACTTATTGATGTGCTAAAGGTGCTTGTTGAAAACCAACTACACTCCTTTAATGAATTTGAACATCTAAAAAAGGCAATTGATTTGCTTACACTACAAATCTTCAAAGTTGAGCGTAAAGCAGATTCATAATCTAAATTTTCAAATAGATTTTGTAATTTATTTAAAAATGATGTTAAATTACTAGTTGAAAGGCATTTAATAAAAGATTAAATTCAGGCTGACATTTTTTTGAAGCACATGAAAGAGCCGCACAATCATCGAAAAGTAGGGTATTCTATGATTGTAATCTCTGTCTCACTTACTGTCATTGGTTTGGTTGCTTGGGCAATAGGAAGTAACTATCATTTTGGTACTGGACTTATGGCTGGACAAGAAATTGATGCCATGACCCCAAAACAAGGTTACAACATTATCTCTTTTGATTATGCTGCGCCTGTAGGTTCAAAATTAAGGTTACTTGATCATACTGATTCTATTAATGATACAAAAAAACTTCAAGACCAGTATCAACAAAATGCCAATGGATTTCAAATCCTCATTTTTGGAAACTCTCGTGACAGTAATTTAGATTTAATGGCACATGCAGAAGTATCTGCTTTTACTCCAAAACAAGGCTATAATGTTGTTTTCTTTAATAACGCAATGCCTGTTGGTGCAAAATTAGCCCTGAATAAACACGATGATTTGCTTGTCAACGCTACCGCGGACGAACAAAAACAACAAGAAGAAAATAAAGATCCAGATGTTAGCGTAATAATTCTGAGTTCTTTGTATGCAGATAATTTGAAGATGATATTAGGTTCTGGTTCATCTGTCGGTGAGGTTAGTGCACAACCTGTAACATCAATATCAAATGTAAATCAAACCACTACAAATGGTACAAACAAATCTGTCAACCTTAGTGAAGGCATAGGAATTACTTCAAAATAATACCTCAAATTAGATCATTAAAGTAAATCTTCATCAATTTCTTCTATTGGATCAATATACTGTGTACATGAACATTGTGGTATGAGACATTTGCCTACTTTAGCAAAAGAATGGTTTTTGTCTGATGATTCATGTATTTGGTCAATATGACGACATCTTTTGCAATTCATATACAAAAGAAATTTTATCTTTTATTTAACATTTGAATGAATCTATGCCTATTTCGATGAATTACTTTAAGGATTAGATTTAACTATCACAAAAATATCGGTCTCAATATTGTAAGTATTCATCAGTCATTCATTTTTGCCGTCATCTTGATCATATACCAATTGATTTTACGGATATGGATTCTTTATTTTTATCTGGGATGTTACGTACTTTATATCAGAGGTGACATTTTTT
>DASSAF010000257.1:0-7671 GCA_035685565.1 Nitrosopumilaceae archaeon
CATGGTGCAAAAATAGCACGTGTAAGTTGTCACTTTGATAATACTGATAGGAAGATCCCAGTTGATTCTAACGTTGTTACCATAACAAGAGAAATGGACGAATCAGGAGAGAATGTTTATTATTTGAATCAAAAAAAGATGCAACGAAACCACGTCCTTGACATATTAGAGGTCGCAAACGCAGGCATTCACAAGTTGAACATCGTTCAACAAGGTACGATTACAAGAATTTCAGAATTTAATGCAGAAGAGCGCCGCAAGATAATTGAAGATATTATTGGATTGGCTTATTTCGATGAAAAAAAGACAGAAGCGCTAAAACAATTGGATGAGGCAGACAGAAGACTGGAAATTGCGCTTGCCAGAATGGATGAGATAAAAAAACGTATAGATGAACTTGAAGAGGAAAGAAACTACCAACTGCGGTATGACCTTTTGGAACTAGAACTCAAAAGGCTACATGCAATACAGGCCTCTAACAAATTAAAAGACATTGAATCACAGAAAATTTCAAAAGAGAGAAACTTGAATGCGATTCAATCTGAAGTAAAAAAGTTTGATGAGCAACGCAACCAATTAAAAGATGAAATAAAAAAGCTCGAAGAAGAAAAACAAAAGTTCATGGAAGAAGCAGATGCATACAATGTAGCAAAAGCGGCGATAGATTCTGAACTTAGTGCTGCTATGCTTCAATCCGAATCGGCAAACAGTAAGATTGCAACAAACACTAGGCGATTAAATCAAATAGATTTGCGTCTACCTGAGATCGAGTCAGAATTAAACAATTTGCATGAAAAAAGGTCACAACTTGAAGTGACTGTTCAACAACTAAAGGACTCGATAAACTCAGTTAACGAAACCAAAAAAACCGCAAATGCAGAACTTGGTCTAATTGATTCAGATATTAGTCAGGTATTAAAACAACAATCCCAGGCAGCAACAAACAAACTCAAAGTAGACGAAAGAATAAAAAATATTAAAAACTCCCTTCACGATGCAAAACTTTCACTTTCAAAAACAGAACAAGTAAGAAATGATATTGCAAGTAAAATACAACAAAACTCAACAACAATCAAGTCATTATTAGAACAAAAAGAAAAACTACTAGATCTTGAACAGAAATTAAAAATAATTCGCGCCGGACATGAAGCAACCATAAAAGAATTAAAATCAAGATTAGAAAACATGTCTGAAAGGAAAACAAAAATTGAAAAAGACGTAGAGGATACTACATTAATTTTAGAAAAAGCAAGCAAGGCAGCTGCTCAATATGAAGCAAAAATTAGAGTTGTTAAAGAAGTCATGCATGAAGATTATTCTATTGCAAAACTCAAAGAAGATTCTAAAAGATTGGGAATACAAGGTCTTGTTTATGAGATGCTCTCATGGGACAAGCAATTTGAAAGACCAATACTTGCAGTAGGTTCTGATTGGTTAAAGGCGCTTGTTGTAAATGATTTTGCTACTTTGCTTGGTCTTGCAGAATTTGCGCAAGAAAAGAAACTTCCAAAAATACGTATTATACCGCTAGATGCTATTCCAAATTCAAAAATTTCTTTACCACAAGAACAGGGAATAGTTGGAGTATTATCTGATTACATACAATGTGACGAAAAACTTGTAGCTTTGAAGAATTTTATCTTTGGGAATATTATTCTAGTAAATTCAGACGAATCAGCATACATTCTATCTAAAAAAGGATTTAGGGCAGTAACTGTTGACGGGCAATTCTTTGAAGCAGACGCTAATGCCATAGTAGTTGATATTCACTCAAAAATTTCCAATCTTACCAAGATCATTCTCCTTAGTACGTCTGTTGACGGTTTAGTTCAATCATTGGATCTTTTAAAAAAATTCATTCAAAACAAAAAGGCACAGCTTAAAAAAATTGAGAGAATAACAAAAAGCCTAGACAATAGGTATAATGCTTCTGATACGGGTCTTGCAAACGTTGATTTGAGCTTTACAGACGCTAAAGCGAAACTAAAATCCATCTCATTATCAGAAGAACAACTCACATCCAGAATTTCACAACTTAAAAGACATGAAGAAAGTCTCAAAACAAACGCAGCAAAACTAGAATCATACATTGCTTCTCTGGAAGAACGAGTTTTGATGACACAAGAAAACTATGCTGAGGAAGAACAGGGACGAATTGCATCTGCACTTACCGCATTGAATGAAAAAAAATCTGTGTTTCTGAGCACACTAAACGCAATATCTGCACAATTCCGAGAACAAACATCTCAGCTTACCATATTAACAAACGAGGAAACTGGGCTTAAATCAAATACCAGATTACTTTCTCAGGAACAATCCGCACTTAATCACGAAAAGTATGATATTGAAGTAAATTCACGATCGTTGACAAAAGAAAAGGAAAAAGTGGATCTCATACTGGTGTCATTGAGGGAAAAGGAACAACAACTAATATCGACTTCTGGAACGTCAGTTTCTGCACTCAAAGAATATGATGCAAAGCTGAAGGATTTGTATGATGGCGAGAAGGCAGTTACAAAGGAAATTAATAATTTTGAAAGGCAATCTGACTCTCTTTCACGTGATATACGTGACCTTACAGAAAATGAAGTCAAGATACGTGATACTCTTTCCTCATTTGGATACCAAGAAATCTTGGAAACCTTTGATGTAGATCAAATATTTGCAGCACTAGAATCAGAAAGAAAGGCACTAAGTGGCTCTCTTAACACAAAATCTCCAGAGCAATACCTGGAGATTTCAGAAGGTTATCGTTCCATGTCTACTCGTAAAAACGAACTTGAAGAAGAACGAAACTCTATAGTAAAATTCATTGAAGAAGTTGATAAAAATAAGAGACAAACATTTTTGGAATCCTACGACAAAGTAGACAAAGACATTCGTGAAGTTTTTCATAAAATGACAGGAGGAAACGCTTGGCTTGAAATACAAAATGAAGACGACATATTTGCATCCGGTCTGTCATTTCTAGTACAGTTTCCTGACAAGCAAAAAAGAGAATCTACATCAATTAGTGGTGGTGAAAAAACACTTGCAGCAATAACATTTCTTTTAGCATTACAGACATTAAAGCCATCGCCGTTTTATTTGCTTGATGAAGTAGATGCTCATCTTGATGCACTAAACACAGAACGACTTTCAAAAATACTCGAAGAGCGCGCTAAAGTAAGCCAGATGATTATGGTTTCATTAAAGGATTCATCTGTGCAAAAAGCAAGTCTGATTTATGGTGTATTCTCAAAGAGCGGTGCTTCTCAAGTAGTTTCGCACAAGATTTCAAACGTGCAACAAGTCGCCAATTAATTTATTTTTACAAAACATGCAACGAGTCTATCTTTCTCTACTTGGTCAAGCGGAGGTTCGTCTTTACATTTTTCAATGACATAAGGACATCTTGAACGAAATCGGCAACCTTGATAGACATCAATATCTATAGGTTCGTTGATTCTGATTTTTTTATCTTGATAAAGATTGTCTGGATTGGGTTCTGATATGGCATCTATGAGTGCCTGTGTGTATGGATGTTTTGGATGAAAAAGTACATCGTTAATTGGTCCTAATTCTACAATTTTTCCGAGATACATGATAGCAATTCTTTGCCCTAGATAACGCGCTGTGGACAAATCATGTGTGATGTAGATGTAGGAAATTCCGTATTTTTCTTGGAGCTCTCTCATCAACTCTAGAATTTCAGCTCTTACAGAAACATCTAGCATTGATACTGGTTCATCTGCAATGATTACCTTTGGCTTTATTACTAGAGCTCTTGCAAGAACTATTCTTTGTCTCTGACCGCCAGAAAGCATATGAGGATATTTTTCATAAATTGTCTCAGCAGGTTCAAGTCTAACTTCATGAAGTGCGTCTATTACCATTTTCCTTCTTTCTGACATGGTTCCTATTTTATGAATTTGTAGTGGTTCCATAATGATGTCAGAAACCTTCATCCTAGGATTTATAGCTGCATAAGGATCCTGGTATATTATCTGACACTGCATTCTCAGCTTGTCTAGGTTTCTACCTTCTCTGGTAACTTCTACACCATCAAAAAAGATTGTACCAGAATCTGGTTCTATTGCTCTAAGGATTAGTCTAGATGTGGTAGTTTTACCTGATCCTGATTCTCCTGCTAAAACGAGGACTTCGCCTTTTTTTATTGAAAAGGATATTCCATCAACAGCCTTGACTATTTTTGAAGAAGAAAAAATCCCTTTATTTGTAAAGTATTTGGTTAGATTTTGTACTGAAAGAATTTCTTCCAATACAATACTAAGAAATTCGAATTATATCAAGCGATCATTAACGTAAAATCACATCTATCGCAAGGTTTTAAAACCCATTAAATATGATAGAATTCGTGCAAAAAAAGATACTAGCCGGTTTAATGGCTATTGTAATGTTCGGTTTTAGCGGTCAATACCTTGTTAATTTAGCATCAGCTGATGATAGTCAGAGTACTATTCAACAGAACGCTGCAATTTCAGCTGCAAGGGCATTACAGAAATATTCTCATACTCATATTGCATCATTAGATCAAAGTACCAAATATGCTGGCTCAATAAGTACACCTACTGATGAAAATGTGGTTATGGATAGAAACGTCAACATTGCAAATGGTCAGGCATATGCAGCTGCAAAGGGCATGATCATCTTTGGCGAGATTCATATTTTGGGCTTGGACAAATTTTCTACAGGCTATGCTGGTTCTAGAAGTACTTCTACCGATGAGACAGTGCACATGGATAGAAATACCCAAATTGCACTGGCGAAGGCACAAATGGACAAAAACAATTACAAAATAGCACTAGCATTAGCAAATATTGGCCCGCATTATGTTGGATTGGATAACACACAAACAACTGATAGCACTGGAAGAGACAGAAATGTTCTGATTGCACAAGGAATAGCAATATTGGAACAACAAAATATTGATTTGGCGGCTCAATTGGCAAGTTTGACTACAAATTATGCTGGCTCAGCAAGTGTCTCAACTGATGAGAATGGAAGAGATAGACAAGCCTATATTGAAAAAACTTTGGCAGATTCTGAAGCTAGAGCAATAGCATTACTTGATGAAATGAATGTTAGTGTTAGCACAGAACACTATGTTGGATTGGATAACACGCAAACAACTGATAGTGATGGAAGAGACAGAAATGTTTTGATTGCACAAGGCATAGATGCAGTAAATCAAAAACTTGTGGGTTGTTATGATGCTGATCATCCAAAAACCTGTAATATAACTACTGGCGCAAACTACGCTCAATATACGCCATAAATATTTTAAAGAAATAATTTAAAATTTTTACTAATTTAAAATTATATTTTGTTATTATAATTTGTTAAAAACCTAAAATTATTCATAAAGCCAGCACAAAACATAACCTGAATCTGTTTTAATTTTAGGGGGGTCTTTTTTACATTTTTCCATTGCATGTGGACATCTTTCATAGAACCTGCATCCTTCAGATGGATTAATCAAACTAGGAGGATTTCCACGAATGAATTTTGGTTTCCTATTTTCTTTTAATGATGGTATGGATTCAAGAAGGCCTTGTGTGTAAGGATGCTTTGGATTCTTGTAAATTTCAGATGAATTTCCAAACTCAACCATCTTGCCACCATACATGACTCCTATTTTTTCAGCAATTTCAGATATTATTGCCAAGTCATGTGTGATTAACATAATACTCATTCCGTCTTTTTTCAGTTTTTTGAGTAGATTGATAATCTGTGCTTGTACGAGCACATCTAATGCAGTTGTTGGCTCATCCGCAATTACAAATTTTGGATTTAAAAGAAGCGCCATTGCAATAACAGTTCTTTGTTTCATGCCTCCACTAAGCTCATGAGGAAATTTTTTTAATACTGAATTATTGAGACCGACAGAGATTAGAATTTCAGAAGCCTTTGCACTAAAGTCTTCTGCATAGTTATGCTGTCTTAAAATTTCATGCAATTGCTGTTCTATTGTAAACACGGGATCTAATGAATTCATGGCACCCTGGAAGATCATGGCAATTTCCTTCCACCGATAATTTTTCGTAAATTCTGATTCTGGTATTTTGATTATGGATTTGCCTTCAAATAATATGTCCCCCGAAACTACATCGCCACCTTGAAGTGACCTCATTATGGAAAGTCCAAGGGTGCTCTTTCCACACGCACTTTCTCCAGCAATTCCAATAGATTCGCCCTTTTCTAAAAAAAAACTTACGTCATCTACAGCATGAACAATACCTGTTTGTGTCTTGTATTGTGTTTTAAGATCAGTTACAGAAATGTAATGCATTGATAATCTTAGATCATCGATCTAAATGTGGGTTTTGGCTTGGAGAGATTTAAAAGCATTGACTCTAGAACTGTGAACAAATCTATGCCTATTTCAATGAATCATTTTAAAATTACAGATTTAATGACTACATCTATTTAAAATCAACAGAAGTTAAATAATAACTTCTTTTTTTCGTTTGTATTGAGAACAAAGCAACAGATTTACAAATAGACTGACATTGTATTGGATACTAATCTTAAAAGAATAAATTTTTTGATATTATGTCAAGAAATAGTTTTATGATATTTCCAATTGTGGCAAGAATGTTTAATTACTCCAATTAAGAGAAATGATGAGGATGGGGTTGGGGTATGGGAGATAAATTTAACATTAAAAAGAGAGAAAGAGTTTGTATCGTTTTTGTTGCAATAGTCGCAGTTTTGGCGCTAATCTCAGTTGTTACAACTCATCAAGATAAATCTCTAGCAACTTCAGGTATTGATACAAGCATGCTTGCTAAAGCCAGCTTACCATTTATCCAAAATCAAGGACAGGTCAATGAAGATGTAAAGTTTTATGCTAACACTTTTGCTGGTACCGTTTTTGTGACAAAAAATGATCTAACCTATACCTTGACTGCTCCAAAGGATTCCACAAATGGTGTTGTCTTTAAGGAACGATTTCTATCTTCACAAACCTTGGATCCTGTAGGACAGGATAAGAGTAATGCACTAGTTAATTATTTTGTTGGTGAAAAAGAAAATTGGCATTCAAATGTTGCTGCATATAACACGGTTGATCTAGGACAGGTCTGGCAATCAGTTGATGTCAAGTTAAATGCTTATGGCATGAATGTAGAGAAGATCTTTACAGTATCACCTGGAGGAAATGCAGATAATATAAAAATCTCACTTGATGGTGTGAATGCCTTGAGCATATCTGACAAGGGTGAACTTTTATTGAATACAGATCTTGGATGGGTTGCCATGACAAAGCCTCTGGCATATCAGGATATAGATGGCATACACAAGACAGTAGACGTTTCTTATCATACTGATGGTAATACATATGGTTTTGTTGCAGACAGTTACAATCCAAAGTACCCCTTGACCATCGATCCACTGCTTGCATCTACAATTATTGGTGGAAGCAGCGATGAGCAGTCTCTTGCTATTGCACTTGATGGTTCTGGTAATGTGTTTATAGCTGGCAGAACCACTTCCACTGATTATCCTACAACAGTCGGCGCATATCAAACAAGCAATGGAGGAGGCCAAGATGCATTTGTTTCCAAGCTCAGCAGCGATCTCACATCATTGCAGGCTTCGACATTTATTGGTGGAAATAACATTGACCAAGCTCTTGCTATTGCATTAGATGGTTCTGGTAATGTATTT
>DASSAF010000258.1:0-5335 GCA_035685565.1 Nitrosopumilaceae archaeon
ACAAGAGTTGGGCCAATAGTAAGAAGCACCATGCAGACACGGGATGAATTAAGAAAAAAATTTTTGTTCAATAAAAAAACAATTGCTGTAAGCGTAGGAGGAACAAATGCAGGAAAATTTTTAATTGATGCAGTAATTGACGTCTTTAAAAAAATAAAATTAGATGCAGAACTTGTCATTGTTTCTGGACCATCATTGAAAATTGATAATGATACGATACGAAATTTTGGGTTTGTAAACAATTTACATGAAATCATTTATGCGGCAGATTTGATAATTTCTCTTGCAGGCAAGTCAACAATTGATGAATCTAAACACTATGGAACACCTGGTATTTTCATACCAATAAAGGGACATTTTGAACAAGAGGAAAATGCCAAAGAATGCGGTTTTTCTTTTAATGATCTTTTACGTTTAGAATCTTTGATCCCGGAAAAAATAAATGAAAAAAGAATTCAGGTAAATTTTGATGGCGCACAGAAAGCTGCAAATTTGATAAAAAAGCTATTATGATTTTAGTTATTTTGTTGAAAATTTATGCAGCCAGTTATTTCTTTACATAATGATTCATTATGTATCAGACCCACCTCAGGAACATATTGTAAAATATGATTTGTGTTTTTGTCTTTAAATAGTTCACCTTGTATTAGATTACTCAATTAAGTACGTCCACAAAATTTGTCACAAATGACATAATTGATTGGTCTAAATTCTAGATTTAAAGAATGCGTAGGATTTATCTGGACTCAAAAGACATTAAATTCATAATTTACCCAAACTTTATACATTGATTTTAAGAGTTGTAACTAAGTTTTGAAAAATATTGTAATTGCAAAGTTTGGTGGAAGCGCAATAGGAATTGACGGTAAGCAAATCCCCCTCATCATCAAACGCATCAATGAATTAAAAAAAGATGCCAAAGTAATAGCCGTCTTTTCTGCTCCATTAACAGAATATGATAGTAAACAAAGATCCCTTACAGACATTGCTTTAAAAATTGGTCAAAAAGCAGAAGAGGGAAATCTGGTAAGTGTAGAGGAATTAAAAAAGCCATATCAAAAAATATTAGAATTTGTAGACAAAAAATACCAAGATGATTGTAAAAAAATACTTGATTCTTTATTAGAAAAATCATCAAATGCATTGAATATAGCTATGCAAAAAAAAGAATTTGCATATGAAACAAGATCCAGAGTTCTTGCCTATTCTGGAGAAATACTCATGTCACATGTAATGAATTATGTTTTAAAAAGTGCTGGAATTAAATCAGATGTAATAGGATTTGAGATATGGCCAATTATAACCGACAAAAATATAGAGTCAGCAAACTTTCTGGTCGTAGAATCTTCTCAAAATGTAAATGCCATTGAAGCATTACTAGAAAAAAATGATGTACTATCTATAGGAGGATTCATTGGAAAAACTATTGATGGATTAGAAACTACCTATGAGAGAGGAGGTTCTGATAGAACCGCAGCAGATCTTGGCATATTATTTAGTAAAAAATATCACACTAAAATTGATTTTGAAAAGGATAGTGCGGTTCTTTCTGCCGATCCAAGAATTGTAAAAGAGGAATTAGAAGACATTGGACAACTTTCGTATAACGAAGCTAGAATTGCAGGCATGTTTGGAATGAAAATCCTAGATCCAATTGCAATAAAAGAGATTGTAGAAAATGGTGTTGATATACCAATAATAATAACGGATATGAACAAACCCGAAAAATTTACTACTATTGAGAGAAATTCTGGTAAAAAAAATGGTCATCCTCTCAAGATAGTTACAGGAAAGAAAAACTGTGCAATATTAAGGATAGAAAGTGTTTCTGCACAAAATTTGTTTGAATCCCTTGAAAAAGACAAAAGATATAGTGAATTTGTAATTTTATCTCCTTATACAAAAGATGGTATAGAATTTACCAGAATTCTATTTCTTGATGCAGACTATGTAAAACGAAATGAAAGATACATTCTAGCGTTTGATGCGTTAGCTTCAATTACTTACAATAGAGGTGTTATTACTTTGATAGGAGATGAAATGTGGCGTGTACAACACATTGCATCCAAGGCTAGCTCTAAGATAGGTGAGGCTGGTTTAAACATACTAAACATGGATGCACAAGAAGAAACTTCACGAATTATAATAGTAATTGAGGATACTGGAGATAACATAGAAAAAGCTATTCGTACAGTACATAATGAAAGATCAAAAATCAAGTTTGTATAGAGACAAAAATTGAAGATTACTTCTTTCTTTTTCTGCGTACAGCATGCTGATCTGCAATTCTCATGTGTTTGCCTGTTTTTCTTTTAGCCATACTGAAACAAATGAAATGACACTAGTTAATTCTTGCTTTTGACAATTTAATGTATTAATTTCTTGCAGATAATTTTATTTTGAAATGAAAAGATATTATCTTAAGCAGTTGGCCCCTACAGTATTTAGCCTGTAGAAGTCAAAGTGGGTTTGTTCTTGGGCCTCGTATCTAGAATCAGCCCGGCGTTACCCAAAACACGCGCTATTGTATATACACATCAGCAATATTTAGACTTGATCTATATAGATCCATTAGTATTACTAACAATTACTCATAAGATGAGGGTATGATGAGACATCACCTGCAGTTATTTTTATTCAAAAAAATGTTCTTTGAGGTCAGTTCTTCATACCTCGATATAGATAGACAGATTTTTCTTGTTTCAAATCCATTTCCAACCAGACCTATATCACTAGAAAAGCTGCGACAAACGGGGGAATTGTATCTAACAAGAAACAAACATCTCATGTTCTTAATTTAAAGAAAACTTGGTTTTAATTTATAAAATTAAAAACTAGCATTTCAAATATTTGTTAAATGCTCTCTAAATCCTGATTAATTCTTTAAATTACCAGACTCCGTGTCCTTTTCTATGAAAGAGCAAGGCAAGATATGGATGAACGGTAAGCTTGTACCATTCAAGGATGCCAAAGTACATGTCCTCACCCATGCATTACACTATTCAACAGCAGTCTTTGAGGGGATTAGATGCTATAACACTCCAAAGGGTTCCATAATATTTCGATTACCAGAACATGTGGATAGATTATACAAATCAGCAAAAATGTATTCTATGAAATTACCCTATTCAAAAAATGAAATTGCCAAGGCAATAATAGAAACAGTAAAGGCAAGCAAGTTAAAAGAATGTTACATAAGACCCATTGCTTACTATGGTTATGGAGTGCTTGGTTTAACTCCAACTCCAAACAAAATTGATCTTGCCATTGCATGTTGGGAATGGAAACTTGGTGAATCAAGTGCAGGAAAAATACGTGGTGCCAGATGTAAAGTTTCAAGTTGGTTAAGAATAGATTCTAGGTCTCAACCCATGCAAGCAAAAGCTGCCTCAAACTATGCAAATGCAGCACTTGCTAGAGTAGAAGCGCTAAAAGATGGTTATGATGAAGCTATAATGTTAAATTATAATGGCAAAGTCTCAGAAGGAAGCGCAGAAAATATTTTTCTTGTAAATAATGGCAAAATATTTACTCCTCCATCAAGTGCCGGCATACTAAATGGCATAACAAGAGATAGTGTCATCAAAATAGCAAGATCTGATGAGATTTCAATAACAGAAACTAGTATAGACAGAGAGGATCTCTATGTCGCTGATGAAGTATTTATGACTGGAACAGCCGCAGAGGTAAAATCAGTAACAGAAATTGATAACATAACAATCGGAGATGGGAAACCTGGCAGGATAACACGAAAGCTCCAAGATGCCTTTTTGAATGCAGCCATGGGAAAAGATAAAAGATTCTCAAAATGGCTAACTCCAGTTTGAAAATGTACCTTAATTGATACAAAATCATCCTGAAAGATTCAATTACAACAACGCAGCCATTTCACATATGGTATTATCTATGGTAGATCAACACAAACCAAAATGCTATCTGTGTAACGAAACTTTTGAAAATATTGAAGAACTAAGAAAACATCAAGAGATAACCCATAAAGAATTTATCGAATATCATAAAAATGACCGCGGAACTTCTCCTGCTCCTGGCGATGTAACTGTATTTTAATTTGAGAGATTTTTATGGAAACAAATTCTCAAAACGACTCTGCAAAAATATGCTGGTTTTGTAAAAAGGGTAGACATGGTGAATGTATGAAAAAAATTCCTGTCGATGCAATGTCAGATGGTCCGCATGATTGTACTTTTGATACAAAATTAGTAGATTGTCAATGCATACATTAGAATATTTTTCTAAAATAGCGTTCTGGTAGGATTATACCACGATCAAATTTTTTATTTTAATATTCCATTCTGGCTCATGTATTTAAGCGCATTTTCAAAGTCTTGTTGACTGATTGTTCCATCAACTAACCATTTGACAGTTTTTGTAAACCATGATGGTATGTGTTTTCCTTGCAAGCCCATGTCTTGCAATAACTGTGAATCTGAAATTGATTGAGGTGCGTAGCCACCCCATTTCTTGATCTCAGCCATCAAGTCTGTCTGGATTATACTTGGTTGCGGAGATTGTATAGGCGGTATTTGTAATATTGAAGGTTGTATATTTGAAGGTTGTATATTTGAAGGTTGTATATTTGAAGGATCTGTTTTAATTTGTCCAGATTCTGTTGCCTCCCATGCATCAAGCAGATATGTATCAGCAGAGTATCTATCTTGCCCCCATGTTCTAATTGCAATATCTGATTTTGGCATTGGTCTTGCAAATACACCAGTGATGTCAAGTTCAAATTTGCCATTGTTTTGTGTTGAGTTGACTGTTATATTTGAAAAGAATTTGTTTGGATCTGTAACTTCCGGTAACGAGTTCTTGTCCCAAACAATTGATGTGTCGCTGTCTTGTATGTCTCTTGTTTTATCATGTAAGTTGGTGTACAATCCTACATGTTGTACGAATGACGGACCATAGTCTCCATAAAGCAATATTTTAATTGAGAATGTATTTCCTGTCTGTATTTGTTGTGTTGGAACCTTATTTCTATACTGTGTAAGATTGAACCCTTGACCGTTGATTGTTACAGGATACTGCCCATGTGCAAATCTGGTTGTAAATGATGGTGATGTACCAGCAACACTGCCTCCCATTGCTTTGCCTGATGAAACCGCAGAAAAGGCTGTGAAAAGCAAATTGCCTGAAGGATCAATAGAACTTACGATATGACTTGATGTACTAGATGTAGGCACTGTAAATGTTGCAGAAAATGATCCTGTTGGACTTGATGTTACAGTAGAAGGAGTGGTGACTAGTGTTGTACCGTCATATTTGATATCTATGGTAGATGATGGTACAAGACTGTTGCCAAATATTGTTACAG
>DASSAF010000259.1:0-6626 GCA_035685565.1 Nitrosopumilaceae archaeon
ATACATCACAAACTAGTATGTCAGACAAGTGTTGTTCAACATCTACCGTATATCCTTCAGCAATAAGATTTGAGGCACATATTATCTCAAGTACTGAATGATTAATCTTTACAAGATTTTGTGTGTATAATTCAATTAGCCTTTCACGAACAAAATTTATTTTTGATTTTATCTCAGGTGATTTTCCTTCAGATAATCTCTGCGCAATTGCATAAACATCATCTGTAAATTTTTCTACGTCCAAAATCTCGCTTACTTTTGTTTTTGGGTTTTAAGAAGATAGCTATCTTCAATTTACTAAATTTTAGCAACCTTTTTTATTGCACACAATGATTCTAATAAAATGGAAAATCTCTCGTTAAATGACAGATTGATCTTACTCCAATACGCCATAAACAAGTATGAAACTGAAAACATCTTGATTGGAAAACTAGAAAATATTTTGCCACTAAAAGACATAGAACGTGGTATTGATACGTTGATTGGAACCCAGAAGGTTCGTAGGATAGGACCAGATGTTTTGCAAAATAATATCAGTCACACAGGAGATCTTCCAGATTTGCCTGCTCATTTAAAATCAATCATAGGCAGTTTATAGTCAATCCCTCTTGATTTAATATGATCAAAATCTTTAGGACCGAATAACTTAGAAAGGGTTCTAATAACACTTTTTTTAATGGAGATAAAAAACATTACAGTATTAGGGTCTGGTATAATGGGACATGGTATTGCTCAGGTTTCAGCCATGTCAGGATATAATGTCATACTTAGAGATGTAGAAAAACAATTTTTGGATAAAGCAATGGAGAAAATAAAATGGAGTCTTGACAAACTTGTATCAAAACAAAAACTTTCACAACAAGACGCAGATAAGATATTTTCAAGAATCACACCAGAAGTTGATCTTGCAAAAGCGCTACAAAATTGCGATTTAATGATTGAGGCAGTTCCTGAAATAATGGAACTAAAGAAAAAAGTCTATTCTGAGGTAGACAAGGTAGCAGATAAAAAAACAGTATTTGCATCAAATACAAGTACTCTGCCAATTACAGAAATAGCAAATACGACCACAAGACCTGACAAATTCATAGGAATTCATTTTTTTAATCCTCCGCAACTTATGAAATTAGTTGAAGTGATTCCTGGACAAAAAACTTCAAAGGAGCTGGTTGAATTGACAATGAATTTTGTAAAATCAGTTTCAAAAGAACCAGTTCTATGCAAAAAAGACGTTGCAGGATTTATTGTAAACAGAATCTTTATCCCACTTGTACATGAAGCGGCATGGGCCATGGATAGAAATCATGCGGCCATGACCGAAATTGATTCTGCAATAAAATTCAAGCTTGGTTTTCCTATGGGTATTTTTGAGCTTGCCGATTTCACAGGCTTGGATGTTATTCATAAAGCAACAATTGAGATGCATTCAAGAGATAAAAAAGTAATAAACCCACATCCTAAAATTCAAGAACTGTTTGACAATAAAAAACTAGGACAAAAAACTGGTTCAGGATTTTATGAATATTCTGGAGACAAATATGAACGCATTTCATTATCAGAAGAGTTGGCAAAAAGATTTGATCCTGTTGAACTTGTTGCAAACATGCTAAATAATGCCGCCTGGCTTGTCACAAATCAAGCTAGCGACATACCAGAAATTGAAAAAGCGTTACGACTTGGAATGGGACTCAAAAAACCATTGTTTGAAACAGGAAAAGAACTTGGTATCTCAAATATCGTTGCCACATTAAATGAACAAGCTAAAAAATATGGTCAGTTTTACGAACCAGATCCTCTGCTTGTGTCTATGAAGCATTAATTTTTTCTAAAATATATTTTACAGCTTCTTTTGGAGAACTTACCCCGACTATTTTTACATTTTCTCTATGATCTAGATATTGATCTGCGAATCTATCTGCAATTCCGCCACTATTTTTTATTGCAGCGATAGGTTTTTTGTACATATATGCTGCACATGTTTCAGAAAGTGTGCCTGAACCACCACCAATAATGATGACTCCATCTCCAGATAGTGCGTTAAGAAAATCTCTAGCCAAGCCAATTCCAGTTGGAATTACAATGTCACAATATTCATTTGCAAAAGAGGGATCGTTTTGTGGGATTATTCCCACCGTCAGTCCACCACCATCTTTTGCTCCATGACACGCTGCATGCATTACACCCCCTAAGCCTCCTGTGATAAGAACAGCTCCCGACTTGGCAATTTCTAAACCAGTTTCATACGCAATTTTTTCAACTTCTGGAGTAGACCCGTTTTCATTGTGTCCTATTACCAAAATCTGAATCTTCCTAGTCAACAAATTGCTTGTTACATCGCATAATAAAATTGTAATTTAGATAAAATGATGCTAATTATTTACAAAATAAACAAATTATTATTTTGTCGGTTTTTCTGTTTTTGGTTTTTCTACTGGTTTTGATTTTGGAGGTTCTTTTGTTTGAGTTGGTTTTAGTTGATTTGGTTTATGCTGTTGTGGATGAATTGGTTTTGGGTGTTGCGGTTTTGGTTGGTTTGGTTTTGATTGATTTGGCTTGTGTTGTTGGGGATGATTTGGTTTTTGAAATTGTTTTGAGACATTGTCTGATGGTATTGGTCTCATCTTACTCCAAAGTACACTCATTCTTGCTCTATATCCTTCGGCATATTCTAATTCTGATGGAACCAGTGTAGCTGGATGCACAAAGCCCTGACTTCGCATTGCTATCGCCCGTTTTACCGCAATTGTTCTGATATAATCCCAATCAACTGAGCCAAATCCATCCACAGGTCCAACTAGTTTGCCATTATGCATGCTAAAAACAAGGCTGCTAACTATTGGTATTGCAAAATTAATACTTGCTGGCGAATTTATTTTAACTGGCATTAATGGCATGTGATGACTGCCTCTTGTGTTGCCAGCTACATAGTGCGGATTACTAAATGCGGCCCCGGCTTCTTCAGTTGCAGGGAAATCTTTTTGTGTTCTTACAATACAAATAGGATCATCTTTTCCTACATATTTTCCTGCAATATTATGTAGTCTATCTGTTGATGCCGCAAGAATTGGCAGGTTGTCTTTAGTGTGTACTGTCGATATCACATATCTTCCAGGATACATCAAAGCAGCCTCTAATGTCGGTTTGTCTTCCCACATGTTCAACTGGGCAGTTTTTCCCTTTTCAACATCCATCACAGTTATTCTTACACCTTTTGCAAGATTTTGGTTTACGATTAAACCTGTATTACTTAGAGTGTCTACAAACATTCTGTAAAATGGATAATTAAAAGCACCAGGCTCTGTCTTATCTGCGGCATAAATGGTAAATGCTTCATTTGGTCTTTCTTCAAACTGCATTTCTGCAACTCCTGGACCCATACCTTTTACGTTGCCGGAGAATGAATCCTTTAGGAGATCCTGGCCTGCTCCGTATAGTCCTTCATTTTTTGCAACTTGGGTTGCTGCCTCAAATGCTTTCCAGGCAAGTTGATGAATTTCTTTATTGTCAACTCCTTTTGTATGAGTCATGACAATATGGATGTCATCACCACAATATCCTATATAATGATCAATTAAGAGTCCCTTTCCATCGTTTCGTATTTGGGGTTTTACAATATTTTTTACTGCGTTTAATAATCCATCGCTTGGTTTTGTATGTCCACCTATTCCACCAACATCAGCTTTGATTACTGAAACAGTGATTTTCAATAATTTTACTCAGAAATCACTTTGATTTATAGTATGTGAAAAATAATAATTCAAAAAGACACGATCAGTAAATTATTCAAAATTTGTCGAAAAGAAACTGAAAAAATCGAAATGGTAATAAAGCCCATGCCTAGAAGGGTTCGTTATGAGTGCAAGTAAAAAACCACACTTGAACATGATTGTTACAGGTCACATCGATAACGGCAAGTCGACAACCATGGGTCACATGTTAATGGACCTTGGACTTATTGATGAGAGAACAATCGCTTCACATGCAGCAGAGTCTGAAAAGACTGGAAAAGGTGATACCTTCAAGTATGCATGGGTTATGGACAATATTAAAGACGAAAGAGAGAGAGGCATTACAATCGATTTAGCTTTTCAAAAATTTGAAACTCCAAAATACTTCTTTACATTAATTGATGCACCTGGACATAGAGACTTTATTAAAAACATGATTACCGGCGCTTCTGAAGCAGACTGTGCTATTCTAGTATTATCTGCAAAAGAAGGTGAAACTGATACTGCAATTGCACCAGGAGGCCAAGCAAGAGAACACGCTTTCCTTTTGAGAACTTTAGGTGTGGGTCAATTAATTGTAGCAATTAACAAGATGGATGACAGTAATTATTCTGAACAAGCATTCAAAGTGGCAAAAGAAAAGGCAGAAAAATTGGTCAAATCTGTTGGTTACAAGTTAGAAAATGTTCCAATTGTACCAGTATCCGGATGGAAGGGAGATAACGTTGTGAAGAAAACCGAGAACATGAAATGGTGGACTGGAAAAACTCTTCTTGAAACCTTTGATGACTTTAAATTACCAGAAAAGCCAGTTGGCAAACCATTAAGAATTCCAATCCAAGATGTTTATACCATAACAGGTGTAGGTACAGTTCCAGTAGGTCGTGTTGAAACTGGTGTTGCAAAAGCAGGAATGAAAATTATTGTCATGCCATCAGGAGCACTAGGAGAAATTAAAACAATTGAAACACATCACACTCAAATGGAATCTGCAGAAGCAGGTGATAACATTGGTTTTAACCTCAGAGGTATTGAAAAGAAAGATATCAAAAGAGGTGATGTAATAGGAACCCCAGATAGTCCACCAAACGTTGCAAAAGAATTCCGAGCTCAAATCATTGTAATTCATCATCCAACAGCACTTGCCCCTGGATATACTCCAGTAATGCATGCACATACAGCTCAAGTAGCGGCAACCATTGTTGCATTTGAATCAAAAATTAATCCACAAACAGGCGCAGAAGAAGAAAAAGATCCAAAGTTTCTAAAAGCAGGTGATTCTGCAATAGTAAGAATCAGACCAGTTAGACCAATACCAATTGAAACCTTCCAAGACTTTCCTGAATTAGGAAGGTTTGCACTTCGTGATATGGGTGCAACAATTGCAGCTGGCGTTGTAAAAGAGATTACTGAAAAATTCACCAAATAGTGGTCTGATTGACACAACTGGCCCGAATCAAATTAACAAGTACCAGTTTGCCCAGACTTGATGGAGTATGTACCGAAATCAAAGGAATTGGTGAAAAAACAGGTGTCAAAGTAAAAGGACCAACACCATTACCAGTAAAAAGGCTAAACGTTGTAACACGTAAATCTCCATGTGGTCAGGGTACCAATACTTATGAGAAATGGGAAATGCGCATACATAGACGTGTAATTGATCTTACAGCTGATGACAGAGCAATTAGACAATTAATGAGGATAAAAATTCCAAACGATGTCTACATTGAACTTACACTAAAATAATTCCTTTAAACCTTAAAATTACAGATAATTTGATGAAAATATATGACAACTGAAGAAACTCCGATTGTTGAAGCAGACTCAAAACCACAACAGCAAGCAAGTTTTAGTGTAGTTTATTCATGCTTACGATGTGGTACTCAAGTTAGCCAATCTGAATTAAGCAGACTGCCTGAAATAAAATGCATTTGCGGATTTCGAGTTTTTAACAAACTACGCCCGCCAATTGTAAAAACAGTAAAAGCTCTTTAGATATCTCTTTTTCCATTGTAAGAATGATTTCTTTGTAGATGAGTTCGCATTTGTTCCATACTTGTAAATGCTTGACGGCATTCCTTACATTCATACGGGATATCTTTTCCATGAACTACTTGTTCGTGTTGCATTAACTCTTCGCATTGTTTAAATTTTTTTTGACATTTCTCACATTTGAATTTTTTAAAAAGATGCATCTTAACCTAACTTTGCCTTTTGAGAATCCCAGCATTCTCTGCATAATTGACCTTGTAATGCCCACTGTCGTTTCGGATTGTATCGAATAGATCCTAGTTTTTTGCCACAATTCCCACAAAATGTCTTTGATTTGTTATATTCTAAATCCTTTTTATCAAAGCAAGTTTTACAGAGCAGTCCTTTCAGCTCCCATGAGTATTTTGGCTCCCATAAATCTGGTATGTTTTTTTCTTTACCGCACATAACGCATTTTTGTTTGACGCTCAGATCATAATATTTTTGCATTTGACTAATGTAACAATCTCCACATAACGGTCCCTCTACATCCCATTCTCTTTTTGGCTTATGTTTATGTGCGATACCTTGTTTACAAACAGAACAAAATGACGGTTTACGATTTAAGATCCCCATAAATTTACTATGATAATCGATTAAAAAAACATTAGGAATAAAATTCGCATATTGTTTCGATAACACATTGAATCATTCTGATAAACCTATATCTGGTTAATTTTACAAATTAGAATAAATTTATGATAATAAAAAACCCACAAAATTCTGCAAAAATTACTGGAAATGAGGGTGCAATAATTTATGACCTAATTAATCCTCAACATGTAGAAAACGGAATTCGGTATAGTTTAGCATACGTCAAATTACCACATGGAAAATCTACGTTATCGCATATGATGAAAACCTCAG
>DASSAF010000260.1:0-1548 GCA_035685565.1 Nitrosopumilaceae archaeon
ACAAATTTCCTCTAGATGTGATATTATGTCCTCTTCAGATATTCTTGTAAACTTGAAAACAGCACATCTGCTCTGAAGTGGATCTATGATTTTTGATATGTTATTTGCAATTAAGATAAACCTGCAATATCTGGCAGTATCTTCTATAATTCTACGTAAAGCTGTTTGTGCATCCGAGGTCATTTCATCTGCTTCGTCTAAAATTATTAATTTGAATGGAATTTTTGCATCAAGTCCTGAAAAGCGTGCAAATTTTTTCACTCTATCTCTTACCATGTTTATGCCACGTTCATCTGAGGCATTCAGCTCAAGGGTATGATCTTTCCAATGATCACCTAGGATTTCTCTTGCTAAACATAGTGACGTGGTAGTTTTGCCAACACCTGCAGATCCTGAAAACATAAGGTGTGGCATTTCAGCGGTATTTTTCAAAAGAGATTTCAGACTCCCAATGATCTCCTTTTGGTTTATTATAGAAGAAAGCTTCATGGGACGGTATTTTTCTACCCACATAGAAGTCTCAGTCATAGGCTGTTACGTTTCTCTCTCACTAATAAAATTACGGCTAAGATCAAATGATCAAAGCAAGTTGTTAACAGAATTGATCGATCGCATTAAATGCTTGAATGAGATGCTTGAACGCATATTGAATATATTAGATTTGACCCAACTTCATACCATTGGATATCGCCTACAAGACGTTAAAGTCACTTTTAATCGCGATATAAAGGTCGATACACCAGATGTGTCAATAGAAGCAAAACACGGTGAAATTTTGAGCATATCACGTTGGGTAGCTGAGGTATTAGCATCAGAGAAAATTGTAGATATTCAGGATACTGACATGATTGTTGCTTTGAAACAAGCACTTGTAAAGGAAAATGTACAAGGTGACTTTGATTTATCTACTCTTGATTCTGATTTTTATATTAAACTGAATTCATACATACAAAGGCTTCCACAACAAGATCGTGACAAAGTAGAAAGTATGTTAAATACTCTTATGAGAAAAAGACAAGGAAAAATAATTAGACTTGGAGACTCTTCAAAGATGACATCTGATCTTGCAAAAAAACTATCAATAGAAGAACGTGCATTATTTAATGCGATACATTTACAGAGCGTTGATTTTAACAAACAAATCTTAGGTGACAAGAAATAACAACACAGTCTGAATCAATATCGTCAACCGGAAAGCGTTCAGATCAGGTAAAAGAATTTCTAACTCAATTCAAGGACAAATCTGGTGCTTACAAATATGTAGAAGAAATAGATCAAATGATGGCAAAGAAAATACAATATCTTGTAGTTGATTATAATGATCTCGTATCTGTACCAGAAATCGAATCTGTTTTTAATACTGATCCAGATGAAATTCTAAGCACATTTGCTGGTGCAATAAAAGATATTCTCAAGGAGAGGTTTCCACAATATGCGGAAAAAATTAGACACGATGTTAGAGTAAGAATTGCAAACTATCCTGCACAACGTAGCTTGCGTGAGATAAACGCCGAAGTCATTGGAAAAATGACAAGTGTATCGGGAATG
>DASSAF010000261.1:0-7510 GCA_035685565.1 Nitrosopumilaceae archaeon
CTTACTATATAGACATACCTGAAATGGCATGCGTTGGATTTAGCTACAAAAAACTCCTTTTCTTAATTTTTTATTTTATCAAAGATTCCAAGTTAAAAGCAGATTAGTAATTCTAATCTATTGCTTTTTTTCATCTCTAACCTTAAGTTCATACAAAATTTAGAAATTGGTATGAGTAAAACATCAAGCAAAGCGAAAAACTTGCTAATTTCCACCAAAGACGGCCTTAAAGAATATCCTTGCATTTCATGTCATACAAACTGCTGCAAAGAGTATACGATATTTGTTAATGCACATGACATTTACAGACTTTCAATCGGACTTGGATTAGACCCAGAGAATTTTCTTGAGATTTATGGAGCAAAGGATTTTGATCTTGGCATAAAGGTAAAAGAGGGTCTAGTAGATCTTGCTTTAAAACAAAAAAATGGCGGATGTATATTTCTTGAAGAATCTAAAGATGTCTTTCGATGTACCGTAAATGAATTCAAACCAGGTGTGTGCAAATCATATCCCTTTCAGATGCAAGATGGAAAATTAATCCAGATGAGTGACAAGATGTGTCCTGTTGACTGGGATACAAAAGAATTTGAGGCGATGATGACAATTCATCTCAAAAAAGATGAAGATGAATGGAAGTTCTATAACGACCTTATCCTGGAATGGAATGCAAGGCATTGGATAAAAAAGCCACTATCTGCATTTTTAAGATTTGTTCTAGACCGGGTAGATACAATCCATAAAATTAATTCTTAAAGTCAGAAAGAATTTTGTGTTAAAAAAAAGAGGTTGTGCTTAATCTAATAAGCTAACAGTTTGTTATTACTGGATGACCCGATATTGTTCCTGAATTCGTGATTGATCCGCCACACAAGTCAATTATCTGACCACTGTTAGTAATTGTATTACTATTGGTAATCAGACCTTTGTTTGCGATTAGACCGGTGTTCATAACTGGGCCACTATTGGTAAAGGTACCAGATGTCTTGATAGTGCCATGGTTAACCATGTTTAGCGTATTGGTAAGTACACCACCGAGATTTGCTAGTAAACCATGATTGTTTATGATTATACTACCAGATGAGGTGATGACACCGCTGCTACTGATTCTACCGCTGGTTGTGATTGTACCTGTTGGGTCGTTAGTTATTGTGCCAGTTGAAGTGATGCTACCAAAGTTGTTGAATGGACCACTGTTTGTTATTGTGCCACTGCTTGTGATGATACCGTTATTGGTAAAGGTACCAGATGTTGTTATGACGCCGCCGGTTGCGATAACGATTGCGCCATTGTTTTGGATTACACCGCTGCTAGTTACTGTGCCAATGCTTAGAGTAACTTGTTTGGCGATAACTAGTGTGTCTGCAGGACCAATTACAAGAGTACCGACAGTGCATGTCTTAGTTGCTGCTGTCCAGACTCCGCTTATTGGTGCAGATTGGCATGATATTTTGTCATGTACTGTAGTAGAAGTTGCTGCCAATACGTTTGGGGCAGAAAAAACTAGTACAGAAATCATGAGTACTAGTACAGGAAGTACGAGTGCTTGTTTCATGTATGTCATTATTAGTTGAATTTTTGGCAATGGTATTAAGCCGCGCTTACATTCTAGTTAGTTTCATGGACAGGTTTGTTAGTATCACTGACAAATTTGTAGCATCATGGACTAGTCTTTCATCTAATCTTTGAAATCGCTGAGGCAAATTCCTCTCATTTCTGTAATCTTGGTCTTATTTTGGACCGATTTTTGTACTTTATTTGAAAGTTGTAGAGTTTTCACATTAATTTTCAGTTAGTGTTTTTAGAGATTGCTGACAAATTGTATTGATTCGAGTCAGATGGTTTTTGAACTCACACCGGATGCGAGAACCTGAAATTTTTGTGAAAATAATTCAACAAAAAGTGTGCAGTAAGCTAATTGGAGCAGCTACAAAACTCCTTTCCTTAATTTTTTATTAAACATTATTTTTTACAAATAACTTCAGATTTTTTATTGCCATCATACAATGATTTTATTGCATCAATATCACAACCTGAAATGTACGGATAATCTGTCTGAATAGTAGCATGCATTAGATCTTCTGGTGCGCTAGAATGAGCCAACCCCATTACATGACCAAATTCATGTCTTGTTATAGCACCAAGCTGGTTTACTGAAAGCTGACCTGCGTTGTATATTATTATGGTAGTTTTTAATATTTGGTTACCGTCTGCAACTGATTTTGTATACCCTGATAATCCATCCGGATTTTCGTCGTTTGTAAGCTTGATTAGAATTTCCCCTGCTCCGCCTGAAGAGTCAGCTATGTCAAATTTTTGAGGTATGTAAAATTGTGTGGTTTGTACAGATGCTGCATCTAATGCTCCTTCCCATCCCTTGTAGTAGACTGATGAGGTACCCTCTGGTCCTTTGTGCAGTAACGAATCGTCAAGAGTTACTGTTTGTGTGGATAAGATTGCATCTTTTATTGCAAATATTTTATCTGGTGATAAATTGGCTTCATTTATGATGTTAATATGTAGGACCTGTCCGGTGACAAGATGCCAAGATACCCAAGTGTTTACTGTATCGCCCTGCAGGTTTTGTATTAGATAGTTAGAGTTGTAATTTCCCAACAAGTGAGATGTTGTGTTTATGAGGACTTGATTTTCGTAATACGAATAAAACACAAATCCTCCTGAAACTAGTACCGCAATTATTGCCACGGTAATGTAATGTTTTTTTTGTAAACGGAAATTCTTTTCTTGCTCGTCTTGTGCACTCTTTGAGACAAACAGCTTCTCTTGTTCTCCTTCTTTTATTTTGTGATGGCTGTCTTTCAAGTCTTTTTTCAACTCGACATTTTCTTTTTTAGTCTTTTCCAGATCATCAGAAAGAGCAGTGTTTACTCTATCTAGGATCTTCTTTTCCTGTCCTAGTTCATTGATTTTATGGTCTTTGCCTGCTTCAGGGTTATCTGATCTTACATCAAAGGTTTTTTCATTAAAAAGATCCTGAATTGTTTGTACCAGTCCTTTTGTGCTAGATTTTATAATCTCTAGTCGTTTTCTTTGCTCATCTGATATTGAACCATACTTGGAATCCAAAAGCATGTCTGTATAGGTTAGGATTGGCACCAAAGGTGTCCTAAGCTCATGATGAATTTTTGTTAAAAATTCACTAGTAATTGTTTTTCTTGAGGAAACTTCTTCCAGAAAATTTCTCACTGTGCTATTAAGCTTACCTATATTTTCAATTTCTTGATTTAATTCACGTTGGGATTTGGTTATATCATTGCCATATTCGATTATTTTCGCCATTTTATCCGCCAACAGTTTGATTTGTTGGGCTTCACGAATTAAGTGAATGTCTTCCATTGAGAGATCTTCATATTGTTTTTTTCATTTCAAACAGTTGTATCTGATCCAAGAGAATGTCTGGATCGATTGGTTTTTTCAAACATAAACGAACTCCTTTACTTTTCATCATTGATTCGAAATCAGGTGCTATTGCAGATGCAGTCAATACTATGATGTTTTGGTTTTTTATTTTTCCGCTTTTATGCAATTCATCTATAACATCACGACCTGAAAAATCTGGCATAGCAATGTCAAGTAGGATTGCATCAAATGTCTGATTCTCAATTAGGTTAAGACCATTTTGGCCATCATTGACAACAGAACACGAGTGTCCTTTAATCGTCATATACTTGGAGAACATTTTTGTGATATCTTCATTATCGTCAATGATGAGAATTTTCATAACAAGTTCTTTCCAATTTTTGTACTAAACTGTATATGAGTTTGGTCATAAAATTCAAAATCTTCCATAAGTAATGCTATTTCCCATGGGTCTAATGTCATTGTTAGTTTATTATTGTTAAAACTATTAAACCACGTTTACATTTGTGTATATTTCATGTACTAATCTGTCATGTGGATGAAAAGAGAACTGAGGCTGCTGCGGCAACAGGCATAAGGATTTGCAACCGAATCCCTTCCTTTCCACCAAAAATATTCAGAGCTGATCATCCTTTTGTGTTCATGATTTATGACAATCAGACTGGTTTGATTTTGTTTATGGGTCAAGTGTAGATCCCTCAATTAAATAATCATCAGGTCTGACCCCATTACAGATTCGAGTTCTGTAAGGCTTTAACCTTTTACTGGATCTTTCATCAACCCAGCCTTTGAAAGCTGTTTGTATGCCAGAAATATGACTAGCGCTATAATCAAAAAGTTTATCATGTTTGAGATAAGGTCGCCGTATGAGAAGGTAGAAGTGCCAACAGTAAATCCGACCTTGTTGAGATCACCAACATTTGGTGTAAGTAATCCAATAAATGGTGTTATGAGATCATTTACAAATGCGCTAATTAACTTGGAAGCGGCTTGTCCTATAACAAATGCAATTGCAAGACCTATTACTGAAAACTTTTGTAAAAACTCCATGAACTCTTGAATAAATGACTTTTTTATAGGAGCGTCTTCTGCCATGCATTTTGGCAGTCAAAGATCTATAACTTTACATTGGTCAAATTTATTCTTCTTTTTGCTTCCAAAATGGATTTTGAAGATTAACGCATGTTTTCTATGAAATCTGTTACATTAATTTAGTATTAGTCAAACTCTTACAATTCCTAGTCCTGTAAGGTTCGCTACAAAACTCCTTTCCTTTATTTTTTATTAATCTTTGATTTATTTCTCTACAGAAATTCCGTCATTGAACTTTATACTAGCATGACTTCCATTGCAAAACGGCTTGTTGCTTGACTCACCACAACGGCACAATGTTATACGGTTGCGTTTTTCATAGCATGTTCCGTCCTGAGATTCGATTGTTATATTTCCACGTATCCAAAGTGGACCACTACATTTCAACGGCTCGTCTTCTACTATACCAATAGAGGGAGAAAGATTGTGTTCTATTTCTTTGTCAGTTTCCTTGTCATGTAAAGTTAACCTGCCAGACGGACAATGCATTGCTTCGCGTATGACCAGCTCGCGGACTTTGGGGTCATCGGTTTTTTCAATCAAGCTCCAGATTTTACCAGCGGGATCCCAAAAGCGTGCAAAAGCACAAAGGTTTTCCTGATCACTTAGTATTAGTGTAGATCCATCAAGGCGTTCAGCTTGTTTATCATAAGGAGCCTTGGATGCTGTCTCTTTTCCATTAAAGCCTATACTTGTATGAGTGCCATCGCAAAACGGACTATTTTTAGAATGACCGCAACGACACAAGGCATAACTAGATTCTGTCTTGAATGTCTTACCCTTCTTCCAATCCCATGAATATCCCTCCTTGTTGTTTGTAATTATTTCAACTGTAAGGGGAATGTCTCCAGAAACAATGTATGGACCGTCCTTGGTTATTGTGATTTTCCTTTCTCCAGTCATCATGTCTATCTCTTATTGTACGAGTTGAACTGATTCCAAGCTTTTGCATAGCTATCCATCATGAGATGAGCTACTTTATCATACGAGTCTATTGTACCAATCCTAAATTGTACATACATTTTTGCAAAATTTGCACTCATATCAATTTGTGACATGATCATGTTGTTGATAGATTTCCAATAAGCATCAAAGGCTTGAATTGCAGTCTTGTTCATTCCTAACTTGTCAAAAAATTCCTTTTCTGATAGATAACATTCGCCATAAAGGTCATCCATGCTGTGCAGATATTTTGTGTAAAGATCAGTGTAAAGTTGTGCATAGGTTGGAAATTTTGATTCTATTTTTTGAATTATTTCTGATGTGTTGTTTTTCATAACATCACAGATTGAAACAGTGTTCTCTTTTTCTGAAGATTCAGCTTTCCTCTTGGCAGTTTTGATTATTTTAGCCATTTCTTGTTTTGTCATGTTCTCTACTGCTGAGATTTCCTCTGTCTTTTCAGTTTTCATTACCCATAGTTGTTTTACAAGTATATACGCGTGATCTCCATAGAATTCAAATTCCTATATCGATATTGTCAAATTTCGTTGTTGTTAAACATGGGTACCATCACGGTCTTATTTTGGACAAACTTTTGTAAAATTTCAAATGGGTTATGCTAGATTTATGGTCTTATTCCAGGTGCATAACCTGTAGGACCCAGATATCATTTTAGGACAAGTTAATCTGTGTGCATGTTGTTTTGAGATATGGTGCCTGAAAACAAGACTGAATTTGATGTATTATGTGACAACGTTTTCAAGATAGATAACACTATTCGTTCTGTCAGAGTAATTAACACAAAGGGAAAGCTAGAGGCAGGTGGCATGAGAGAAGGACTGGAAGCTTTAGAGTCTTTTAAAAAAGACGAGATGTTGTTTATGGAGCTCTCGCTTCGGGTGCGGATGCGCCATGAGTTTGATGAGGATTTTGGGCCAGTTGAATTTTCGCTTTCTTATCGCGGAAAAATAATTGTATTTAGTTTCCCCATGAAGAAAGACATGGTTCTTATGGTAACATCAGAAAGGCAAGCTGACCTTGGAAGAGTTCCGTTTGAGATTTTAAAATTGCTAGGATAAATTCAGAGAATAAAGTCATGTTCCAAACTTGAAACCACCAAAGGAAATGCCAGAGCCTGATGTTTCACCAGTCTGTCGTATTGCTAACAAGTCTCGCAATTCCTTGAGATTTTTTGTCTGAAAGTATACGGTGCCAGGCCCGATGATTTCAGTAACGAGTCCCTCTCCTCCCAAAATGGTGCTCTTTAATCCGCCAAATTTTGTAACCTTGTAATTTGCGTTTTCACTTAGTGCTACTAGATGATAGTTGTCTAGTGTCATTTTTTCTCCATTTGCAAGATCTTTTTTTATCATGCCACCATATGCATTTACAAAAACATCTCCATTTCCTGTAACCTTTAGCATGAAAAGCTCGCTGCCAAAAATCCCTTTTGTAAATCCCTGCCACTTTGTGTCAATTTCTATACCAATTGAACATGCAGTAAAGACGTTTGATTGTACAATGAATCCGTTTCCATTTGTTACTGGTATCTGGGAGATATCGCCAATGGGTCTTCCTGTTAGTCCTATGGAGCAGCCGTCTTCTTTTGCGATAAAGTCATTTACAAAAAATGATTCGCCTCCCAGAGTTGCAACCTTTAGGTTTTTGAGAAAACCTCCCTGACGCATCCTAGTGTCAATTTCGATATTTCCCATCATGTATACTAGAGATCCTCCTTCAGCCCTTATGCCTTGGTCTTTGTCAAGAAATACTTCAAGTATGCTCATCGGACTTTTTGTAATCTCAAATCTCAATACTACTTTTTTGATATGATATGATTTAAAGAGTTACTTTCAAATTTATTTTCAGTTATCTTTAGTTCGAGTCCAAAGTTTAAGTCCTGTAAGGCTTGGAGTCACAGTGAAAGCGGACCTGATGTGACTCCTACCATCATGGTCTTATTTTGGATCCACTTGTAGCTCAATTTATCTTGCGAAATAATTTGACCTCTTACCTATCACATTTACTAGAACAATGAAAACTGCCCATCCTATAAGAGAACTTGCCATAGCTGCTTGATATGGTTGCATTGTAT
>DASSAF010000262.1:0-4239 GCA_035685565.1 Nitrosopumilaceae archaeon
TTGTAACAACAGTTGGAAAGATTGCATTTGTTAAACCAATTTCAGATATTTCCTTAATTGCACAAAATAATATAATTTTATCTTATACAAACTCTAATTCATTAGAAAATGACATTATAAGACTAGCTCATGATGTCACTGATATAAAAAATCCAACAATACTTTTGTTGCTGGTTCCTCTTTCTGGTTATATTCTTTTTAGATCCGAGGAGGAAAAATTCCAATTTTTTAATACACGAAAAATTCTTTCATTTTGTTTTATTGTAATTCTTATATCATCAACTGTTGTAACGCCCATTTCTGTTTCACCAGGCTTTTTGAGCAGCGTATATGCAGAAACAATGAATGGTACTAGTACTAATGCTACAAATAGTGTTGAAAATAATGTTACATTACCATTACAATCTACAAGTAACACTACACAGATAGGACCTCAATCAGAGACCTCAAATGATACTTTACAAAATACGACAACCCCAGATCCAACATTAATAGTACCAACCAACTCTACACAGACAAACTCTACGCTTGGCAATAACATCCCAACTAATGATACATCATTGACTATACCAACCAACTCTACCTCAGAGGCAAACCCACCATTCTCAGAGCAAGTTGCCATATTAGACCAGTTAACTGTAAACTCTACCATTTCAACCAACAATACCTTGAAGATATCAACTAATGATACATCATTGAATATACCAGCCAACTCTACCTCAGAGGCAAACCCACCCTTCTCAGAGCAAGTTGCCATATTAGACCAGTTAACTGTAAACTCCACTTCTATTCCCTCTGTGATTCCAAATGCAACAAAATCATGGGAATTTAATTCAATACAAAATCTAACCACAGTAGGAAGCGCAAAAATACAAAACAACACAAACATGACCTCGCTGAAGCTAGCTGGTTCAGGATACCTGACTGAAAATGTAAACTCTACTAGAAACCTATCAGAGCTGACAATATCGGCATGGGTAAAGCCAGACTATAGCCAAGGCTCACCACAATTTACAATCATAAGCAAGGAGAATCAGTTTACATTATCCATAAATAACATAATTTCACCTGCAAAGATAGCAACATTCTCCGTCTTTGATGGCATAAAGTGGAGCACCGTTAATTCTACTGTACCTATTGAAGAAAACTGGACACAGCTGGCTGCTACATTTAATGGATCATCAATTAGCATTTATGTTAATGGTACCTTACAATCAACCCATGCAATAAGCTACATACCAACACTTGCTGTTAATGGACAACTGACAACCAAGACTGTAGATCAGATTTCATCTGATGCAGATATTGTGATTGGAGCATATCTTAATACGCTAAGAGGAGCTGCAAGCAACAAGTTTTCTGGCTCTATTCAGAATGTGAACTTATATGACTCGCTTTTGAGTCCATCTCAAATTGCTCAGCTATATAGTAGTAATGCACTTTCTGGTAATTCAGATATACTTACAAATATAGTACTAACCAACTCTACTAATCTTAACACTACATCCCTTGATGCAAACAGCACAGATGCAATAACAAGTGACTTGTCATTACATCATGATCCAATTGAGATAGGTCTACCAGTAACTTGGATACAAAATGTAACTTTTTCTAATCAGACTGACAAAGTAGCAATAGAGCTACCTGCAGATGCACAAATATTGCAAATAAATTCTACAGATGGCAAAAATGTAACCTCGATATTTAAAGAACAAAAAAGTGTTCTTCCTCAAGCTAATCCAGCTGTAAGTAACGTCGAAATGCATGACAAAAACCTGAATATGAGTTCAGACAAGCTAATGATAATACAAAATCTAAACGCATCTCAAACAATTCCGACCAACGTTACATCACAATTCGTAGTTTTGGATAATCAATCATCTACCCCTCTAGCATCTTTGGATCAAGTTTCTAGTATGGTGCAACAAGACAAGCCAACAAAGATGCTTGTTATCAACGATACTGCAAACGGATATAATGTAAAATTTGAGACTCCTGCACCGTATACATTAGAACAAGATCTATCGACGCCTGAGCTATATTCAAAAAATGTTACTGTCACACACAATTCTACACTACACTATACTGACGTCAAATCATATTCTTCTATACCAGAAGACCTTGTGGCAAAAGGCAAACATTTCAAGCTATACTGGATGATTAACGGATCAAAAGTAGATGTTACCAACGATCCACGTTTTGCAGTAACGCTTGTTGATACAAACAGCAACGGCATAGCTGACAAAATGCAGTGGACTGTGCCAAAACTATCAGAGCAACAATTTCTAATTGAAGCACAAATTACGATTATCAACATACAATCTTACCCACTTGTGGGTGGAACTTGGACAGTCAAGTTCAACACTACAGGAACTGCAAACCTTACAATATCTGCAATAAATGATACAACATGGTCTAACAGCAACGAGAATAACCAGTTAAAGTTTTTGGATATAAAATGTGGTGACCAAACACTTTCCTATCAGTGGATAAACGATTCCGTGTTCATACCAAATTACAGCTGTAACGATACAGGATATGAAACAAGCAAAGAACTGATACCAGGAGTACACCACTTGATGTTTCAGTTTGGAGATTCTGTGGGGTATGCAAATAATGATGCCAGAGTGCCAAACTTCAAAGTTAGTGTAGGCAGTTTTAATGCAACTACCTCAAGTAGTATACAAAACATTACTGGTATAGGATTCCAGCCAAAAGCAATTATTGTATACTGGACAAATGAAACAGCACCTCATGATTCTGGTTTGCCACAAAATAATATTCAGGTTGGATTTGGTTTTGGAAACGGTACTGCCTTATCACAACAAAGAGCTATAACGATTCAATCTGATGATGGAGTTACTACCTCAAATGCAAATAGAAACTCTACAACTAATTCGTTCATAACAATTGAAACAGTAAATACCGCAGGTGGAGCTATGTCGCCCGTTGGCATTGCACGATTAAATTACTTGGGTCCGGATGGATTTGGATTATACTGGCAAAAGATACCACCAAAAGCAGTTGCAATTCATTATATCGCATTTGGCGGTTCTGATCTTAAAAAAGCAGGTGTTGGTGAATTTGACGCAACAGCTGGTGCAGGCACTCAAGCTGTAACAGGCACAGGCTGGAAACCCGATTTTCTAATGCTCATGTCTTCTAATGTTGCCGCTGCCTCTTTAAACCAACCACAGACGATAGCTCTCTTAGGTATAGGTTTTGCAACTAATCCATTGACTGGAGCTGGTGCAAATCAAACATCTGTTGCTTTGACATCTAGAGATGCTATAGCTCCATCACAGACATGGACACGAACAAATCAAACTGGTGCCATGAATCTTGTCTCATCAACTGGTGCTGACATTACACGAGCTAATGTAAAATCGTTTGATACAAATGGATTTACAATATCAAAGGTTAGTGCATCAGCCCAGCGTTGGTATTATTTAGCATTACAAGGTGGTCATTATTCAGTAGGAAATTTCACAAAATCGACTTCAACAGGTTCTCAAGTCATTTCTAAAACAGGAATGGGTATGACGCCATCTGGACTAATTCTTTTTTCTAATGATAAAGTAGGTAATGCTACTAATGCAGTAGGTAGTAATGCTAGACTCTCATTTGGTGCAGGAAATGGAACTGCACAGGGTTCAATTTGGTTACATGATACAAATGGACTAGCTACAACAAGTGCAAAGGAAAGAGAATCTACGCATAATATTGCAATACACGGTACTGGAACCACACTAGATGCAAAAACAAGCTTGACCTCGTTAGATGCCAATGGATTTACACTAAATTGGGGTACAAATAATGCAGTAGCTCAGCAAATAATGTATGTTGCATTTGGTCCGACAACAACCACAATGAAGTTAGATGAATCACTCACATCATCAGACACCATATCAACAACTGCAGCTAAAAAGATCTCACTCTCTGAATCACTCACATCATCAGATACATTATCAACAAAAGTAGGTAGGACTCAATCACTCTCTGAATCACTCACATCATCAGATGTAGTATCCACAACTGCAGCTAAACAAGTATCACTCTCTGAAACATTAACATCATCTGATACAATATCCACAACTGCAGCTAAACAAGTATCATTATCTGAAACATTAACATCATCTGATACAATATCCACAACTGCAGCTAAACAAGTATCACTCTCTGAAACATTAACATCATCTGATACAATATCCACAAAGGCAGCTAAACAAGTATCATTAT
>DASSAF010000263.1:0-2983 GCA_035685565.1 Nitrosopumilaceae archaeon
TACTGTCTTTGACAGCAGTTTAGTTAAAGCCGGAGGAACATTTGCATTCAAATTCACTGATGCTGGAACATACAACTACTTTTGTCAAGTTCATCCATGGATGACAGGAATGGTAACCGTAGCCGCAGCTACTACGCCACCAACACCTACAGACAATGCTACAACACCATAATTTGGTCCAGTTGCATCATTAGTTCTTGTAATTGCCATAGTTAGTGTGGTAGCAGTTACTGCAAAGACTAGAGGATTTCTAAAACTCTAAACCTATCATTTTCTTTTTATTATTTTTAATATCCAGAATTAATTTTATATTAGAAATTTTTAGATCTGATTTAAGAGCTTGTTTGGGGCTGTATTGTGCTTAATGATATGGCATGATCATCTATGAGAACACCAACTCCAACCGAAATATCTTTAATTCTAACTGATATCCCATCTAGATCATTATCAGTAAGATTATACTTTTGTGCAAGAATACCTTTTACTTTGGTCTCAGTATTTGATAATTCATTAAGATTTGATGGTATTGAGATATCTAGTGTCTTGCGAATCATTTCTTTTGGAATCTTACCTGTATCATCTTGAATTATGTAAAATGAGATCTTATCCACTATTACTTCATGTGGAAGTGTTGCAAGTGCATTAGCGGTGTAAAATACTTGAACATTAAGAAGATTGATTTGATCTCCAGATAGGTTTTGAAGTGTTATTCCTTTTTCTGGCTGTAAGATTGAATCTAAAGGTACGTTAATTATCACAAAACCTTCAACAAAATTTTCATTATTGCTTCCAAGTAGTTTTCTAATATCTTGACAAGTAAGAGCAATTGATGTTTCAGAATCTAGATTTTTTAATATGGCATTAGAACTTGGACCGTCATTTAATACCGCATTCCATAATATTGAAACTTGATAATTTTGCTTGTTAAAAATGCTAAGATCTGTATCATAATGACCAGGTCTTAGAGGCCCCTCATCAGCATTAATTGAACCGCATTCAAATTTTGCTGTATATGTTATGTTATTTACAGGATTACTTGTTACCAAACTAGTTCCAGAAAGGATATTAGTAAATGTTGAAACTGCAGATGAGTCTTTCACTTGGATTGTCTTTGAAAGCTTGTCAGCATTATATCCACTGGATGTATTGATTTGAGAAATTGTATAGTTTCCATTTTTTATGCCAGTTATGGTAATTATTCCATCTTTGTCTTTTTCAGAATCTAGTGCAGAATTATCCTTTATAATAAAAGTCCCAGAGATTCCTAATGGATTTGGTGTGATGGAATATTCCGCACCGTCAAGTAGGATATTGTTATTTGTTAAAGTGATTATGGTTATTGATGAACTTTGTGCAAAAGCAAAATTTTCCACATCAAAATTATTAAAATTCAAAATAAAATAAAAAACTGATCCAACTGTAAAAATGCTAATGATAAAACAAATTTTTCCCCATTTTTTCATTACTATTCTTCTTGTCTGTCATTAATTTAATGTTAATGAGAATCATCCTCAAGAATTAAATATAATACGTGCAAATTTTTGTTATGAAATCATATTTGCCTAGGGATATCTTACCTGCAATTTTTACCCTAACAGTTTTTTCTGTTTTACTTTTACTAATTCCGCATCAAGTTTATGGCGATGGCTTTACAATGGAAAATCTTCCACCTGCAACTGTAGGAAATAAAAAAATCCAAGTTTTCATTCAACTTACTCCACCTATTATTACATCAAACACTAATCAGGACAAGACCTTATTCCTTAGAATATTTGATGCAAATACCAACGAGACGGTTCAAAAATATTCGCTCTGGATTGAAATAACAAAAGACAATCAACTTTTAATGCGAGATCTTTTCTCTACTAATACAGGAACAATAACTCTTAAGATTACTCCAACCGATACTATAGGACAATGGACTGTACAAGCTGATCAAGATCCTCAGTTACTTTCATGGATGTCAATGGGTGGTGGACCGATTAATGTACTAGCACCTATACTCAAAGAAGGAGGACTATATCACATTCACTTGGAATTGCAAACAATTAATTTTTTGAATACTCTTTTTATGCATGATACAGCTCCAAAGTTTGATTCATACCTAAGTGTTGGAGACATTTCAAATCACACTATTACATATAACAACAATAACTACAACTCTGAAATAATTTCATATTATGACAAAATCAATAATGATTTTAATTTTGATTCATCAAAATTACAGATTTCATTTTCAATGCCATTTGATTGGAATGTAACCAGGTTTCAAGATAGACCAATCTTTGTACATGAAGAAGTTCATATTCCAAAATCATTCAAAGAATTTACAAGCACTCCAACATATGTTGCAAGTGTAAATGGGGATCCAATAACAGGAAGAAGACTAATTGTAGATCCATATTCTTTAGGTGACACCATAATTGCACATATTTTGTTGAACAAAATTGATATAGATAATCTTGCAAAAACTATGCCTCCTGGAACAAACACCATGGACTTTCAACTTGCACCAGCAGCTGCAAATGTTCAAACTTCTTCTAGTGTGCTAACTGATTTTGGAGGATGGGGAATTAATCTGAATTGGTCTCCCATACAAATTACTGCAAATACACAAAATAATCTTAAACTGACATTTTTTGATGCCTTTACTGAAAAGCAAGTAACAGGCGATGTGAATTATGACATGAAAATATTGGATAATGACGGTAACACGGCACTATCTGAAACAGGTCTTAAAGCAAAAGGAGGCAGTGACACTCAATCAATAAACTTGCCAAGTAATGGAATTTACAGAATAGAAATTAACATCAAATCTATAATTAACAACGGTATTCCTGACACAAGTAGAATAGGAATAGGTAGAGGAGATCTTGTCATCCCATCTACAGTAAAAGTACCAGAATTTGGTCCAGTTGCATCATTAGTTCTTGTAATTGCCATAATTAGTGTGGTAGCAGTTACCACAAAGACTAGGTTACGA
>DASSAF010000264.1:0-2059 GCA_035685565.1 Nitrosopumilaceae archaeon
ATTGTCATGGGTCCAACTCCACCTGGAACAGGGGTTGCAAATGATGCCTTTTTGATAACATTCTCGTAATCCACATCACCCACAAGCTTTCCGTCTTGTCTGCTTGTTCCAACATCAATTACTATTGTATCCTCTGATACCATGTCTGCAGTTAGTGTAAATTTTGCCCTGTCCCCTATTGCTGTAACTATGATGTCTGCAGCAAGGCAGTGTTGTTTTAGGTTTTTTGTTCTAGAGTGGCATGTTGTAACTGTGGCATTTTTCTCAAGCATCAGATGGTATAGCGGCTTTCCAACAAGATGGCTACGGTTTATGATTACAACATTTTTTCCTAATAGTTCGATTTTGTAATAATCAAATAATTCCATAATTCCTGATGGGGTGCATGGCTTTAGAATTGCTCTTCCTAGTGATAACAATCCAACATTGTATGGTGTTAAACCATCCACATCCTTGATCGGTGAGATTCGTGAAGTTGTAGAAAATTCGTCTAGTTGTTTTGGCAGTGGTAACTGTACTAGGATTCCATGTATGGTGTCATCTTTGTTTAGTAGATCAATTAATGCATTCATTTCTTGCTGGGAAAATGACTCTGGCAGTCTGTGATCTTTGGTTTCAATTCCTACCTCTGAGCATGCCTTTTGTTTATTGGATACATATGTCATAGAAGCTGGGTTTTCTCCAACTAGAATGGTTGCAAGGCACGGCGTGACTCCTTCTTCTCGTAGCACTTGTGCAGCCACTCTCACTCTATCTTTGACAGAGTTTGCTACTGTTATGCCGTCTATTTTTTGTCCAGTCAAAGTACCCTGTGTTACGTTTTAGGATATTTAATCCTTGGAGGACTAGTTATCTAAAATAATGCATGATGCGTAGTGAACATAATTAACAGCAACAAAGTTCATTGACAATAGTAATGATTTATCACCTTTTTGTTCATAGAAACATGTTGTCGTAAAGGTTTTGGATTAGTAAAAGATCAAAGAATTGTATTGGCTATAAAAACACCTCAGCCGAGTAGAATAAGAAAATGATTACCTTTCATTATAGTTGGTTGCCTGTTTTTGATTGGTAACCTGTTGTTTTTTTACAAAACGCCTTCATACCTAAGATCTGTAGGAGCGATACTCGTTGTGATTGGATTAATTATTGCAGGTATTTATCCAAGAAAGTTTTGGAAAGGAAAACTCTTTGACAAATCATGACGCTCATAGGTAAGAAGAACCACTACAACGTCAAACTCCTTCGTGACTATGGTGTATCAATCAGACTAAAAGATCATCAAATAAGGAAGTATTGGACTAAAATCACATGGTAGGAAGTTTTTCGCCTCCTCAAGGAACGGGAAATACAAACAAAAAGGAATTAGACGATATCAAACAGGCGATCAATGACTTGACAAATATGATTGAAGGCAAACATATGAGATTGGAAGCGATACTTTCTCAGATAATAGAACGTGAGATGTTAACTCAAGATTCCTACGATAAAATCATGAATTTGCTAATAGAATTTGGGAAAAAGAAAGGTTGGACAAAACAACCAAATTATTATCACGATGGGTAATTGTTACTTGTTGTTAAGATAGCCTTCAGTTCTTCTTCTATTTACTCTTCAAGTTCGAATCTTTCAAGATCCGTACCTAGAGTTATTTTGATCATAATTTTAACAGGTAATCTAATGAAAAACATATGTCAACGTTTTAAACTTATAGTATCATATATCTTATACATGAAAATTCTACACCTTTCAATATTTCTGACATTTGCAATGTCTATGATAATCTTGGTATTTTTTACAAGTGCTGCTAATGCAGAACCTTATCAATCAAAGGTGTTCAGAGTAGGTCAAAAAAACTTGCCATCAGATATAGCGAATCTCTTACATTATGTTTCTTGTGGAGGGCCACCAATTTTTTCACCTGAGCAATTATCGCAGTTTGTTCTTGACAACAATCCAAATCTAAAAAATAATTCATCTATTGATAAATCCAAAATTCTTGATCTAGTGGTGCCTACAGCAGAAAAGAAACTTGTTATGGAATCTCCTGAATTCAAAT
>DASSAF010000265.1:0-1788 GCA_035685565.1 Nitrosopumilaceae archaeon
GATTTCTTAGAGTTCTTGATTTAGTTTTGTTAGATAGATCTGACTGGACAAATTGTATTCCAACTGATTTGAAAATTATGCTGTCTGCGATAATTGTAGAATGAATCTCATCACAAAGGTTTTCTAAATTTTTTGCCAGAAAGCCATATTCTTTTGAATCCTCCTTTAATGTGATTATTCTGCTATATTGTGTTGCTTCTTGTCGTGGGGAAACAGGCTCATTATCAATGCCTCTTGCTGCATTGTAAATGTATGCAGCAATTTTTCTGCCAAACTTACTATTGAGGGAAAACACATCTAATGTTTTTAATTGCAAAATTGTTTCAAGGCCCATTTCTGAAAAAACTTCCTCTGTTTTTTTTCCAATCCCTGGAATTGTTCTGATTGGTAAAGGATCTAAAAAACTCTCAATTTTTTCTGGTGAAACTATCGTTAACCCATCAGGTTTTTTAAAACCCGACGCAATTTTTGCTACAAGCTTGTTTGATGATACACCTACTGTGCATGAAAGCTTTGATGATTTTCTGACTGCGTTTTTTAATTGTTGGGCAAGATGAGACGCCTTGTCAAAACTTCCTTCGGTTCTCATGGATACATCAAGATAGGCTTCGTCTCTTCCCACATATTCAAAAATATCTGCAAATTCTTTTATTGTGTCCATTGCCTTTTGTGATATATCTGAATAATATTCAAAATCAGTAGGCAAAAAAACGGCATTATTTACTTTCTCTAATTTTTTCTTGGCAAATTTTATCGGCATACCTGATTTGACCCCATAGTTTCTTGCGATATAATTGGCAGTGGCTATAGCACCGCTATCTCCACCACGATCAGAAAATACACAAACCGCCACTGGTTTTGTTTTTAGATCTGGATTTCGTAATTCTTCACATTGTGCAAAAAAATAATCAAAGTCTATGTGAAATACAACACGTTTTTCCATGCTACTTTGAGCAGAAAAATGCTTATTATATTATCGAAACCAACTACTAAATATCTTCAGGAGATTAAGACTTTTCATGGACTATCCTGTTATAGCAGAATCAGAAGGCGTTAAAATTAAACCTGAATTAATGGAAATTGAAAAGCTGTACTATTGTATATTTCAAGACAAGGTGTTTCTTTTTTTTAAAGATCAAGGTGAATTGCTAAATTGTTATGAAATTGAAGAAAAAGAAATTGTTGAAACCATAAAAAACTCATCTTCTGCTGAAGATGTTGAAAACATTCTCCAGAAATTTATAGATAAAGAGAATCTTAACCATTAAATAAAACACTACGTGAGATGCGTCTGTGAGCCGTATTCCAAATATAATATTCATTGGAAAAAAATCAATTTCAACTTATGTTAATGCTACACTCACCCAACTATCTGTAGAACCGGTCGTAACTATCAAAGCTCGTGGAAAAAGTATAGTCACGGCTGTAGATGTGTCACAAATGATAGTAAAAAGACTAAACGCTGTAGGTTACAAGGTTAGTGGTGTAAGGATATTTTCAGAAAGGATGACATCACTAGACGGCAAAGAACGAAACGTATCCACAATTGAAATCGACGTTGCCCGTCCTTAAAAACATGGTAAGCACTTTTGTAAAACGTACAATAATTATTGGATTGGCAGGAATTGCAGCAATCATAATTTTATATGTTGTAGATGTCTCAAATACATGTCCTATAAAACAAATTAACGTTCTAAATGATATACAAAAATATGACACGACAAAGAATCCAGAGCTTTGTGATGATATCAACAACAGGATAATTCAACTAAATAACCAATGTGGAAT
>DASSAF010000266.1:0-4479 GCA_035685565.1 Nitrosopumilaceae archaeon
GTCTTTGAGCTCAACGTGGTTCCTGTGACAGTATCTTTTAGCACTCCTCCCACCTTGTACGTAGCGCCATGTGTCACAGGATTTGGCTGTATCAATAAACTAAGTGAGGTATTGTGCTTTGTTGTGTTGTAGCTTAGTATGGCAGAATCTGAGCTCTGATAAAACGAGTCGCCAGCAAAGTGAGATTGGTATGTCCATCCGTTAGATACTGTATTTGGAGCTGTTCCGATACCTGTAGATTTACCAGAACTGTTAGTAGTTTGGTCTGAAACTCCAATAACTCCTGTACCGTTAAAGTGAATTACTTTCCCTGAAGATGTGCTTCCACTATCAGTATCATTAAGAGTCATACCAAATAATGTGGACTGACCCCATGGTAGGTTGCTAACATTAACTAATGCAAGAGCGGTCTTATGTTTTTGAACTGTTATTGATGAGGGTGAGCTGCTCGCCTTACTGTTGGTACTATTTACCAGGGTTGCAACTATTTGATTTGGATTTGTCATCAATGATGAGGAATCATAAGTATGTGAAACTGGACCCCATGTTCCTCCCACTATTGCAATGTTTGAAGTAGATTTGCCATCACCCCAATCTATTGTAACTGTATCTGCAACAGCACTATTTGTTATGGTTCCTGATACGAGAACGGAATCGATATCCCATCTAGGAGATGAGTTGCTAATTGTACCAATGTTTATTGAAGATGGAAATGAATATACTTGAGTCGAAGTCGGGCTATTGTTTCCTCCTACATCTCTGGCAAAGAATTTTAATTTTGTGTTAGAGCCTATGGCTATTGGACCAGTAAATATAGAACTTGTTGTAGTTGGACTAGTTCCATCAAGCGTATAATAAATCGTTGATGGCTCAGATGCTGTAAGATTCACTAATTGAGATGACTGGTAAAATCCACCTGCAGGTGTTGCAGTAACACTTGGTGATGTAACATCATTACCCGTAAAGGTATAATTAATTTGCTTAATGAATGTGCCATTATTTGTAAGCTCTTGAACTCGGAAATTTCCTGTATCATCAACCCAGATATTTCCACTTGAATCTACTACAATACCTCGCGGATCACTGAACTGGCTAAATCCTGTTCCACCTTTTCCTATTGATGAGATAAAGTTGCCATTTGAATCAAATTTCTGAATTCTGTTATTGGCTGAATCAGATATGTAGATTATTCCTGTACCATCAACGAAGACCCCACGTGGGTTGCTGAGTTGTCCAGAACCAGAACCACTAGTACCAAAGCGAGCAAGCGAAGTACCATTGGGAGCAATCTTCTCTACGTAGTTTGCATTTTCGTCTGCAGAATAGACATTTCCTTGTGCATCAAACGCAATTTGATATGGCAAGACTGTTGGAAATGATGCAATATAGTTTCCACTGTTGTCAAATTTCTGAATTCTATTATTTTGCGTATCTGCTACCAGAATATTTCCTGTAGAATCAACAAGAACACCCCTAGGTTGATTAAATTGGCCAGGACCTGAACCACTGGTACCAAATTGCAACACAAAATTGCTATTTGCATCAAATTTTTCAACCCGATTATTGTAGTTATCAGCAACATAGAGATTACCTTGCTTATCAGTAGCCATTCCTCGCGGACCATGGAATGTACCTGCATCTGCTCCCAGACCTGCAAAGTGTGACAAAAGGTATCCCGTATTTGGATCAAATAACAATATCTGATGATTATGGCCATCACTTACAAGCAAATTGCCACTAGGATCAAAGTTTACAAAATAAGGTTCTATCTTTGATGGTCTAATTCTAAAATCTGAAACAAATGTACCGTCATTATTAAAAATCTGCATCCTATCATTTGAGCTGTCTGTAACAAATATGGTTCCAGTTGAATTTATGAAAACACCAGAAGGATTTGCTAATTTTCCTGGCAAACTTCCTAAACTTCCAAAAGATCGGACAAAGTTATAGTTCTTGTCAAAGATTACTATACGATTGTTATAGGTATCTGCAACGTATGAATAATCATCAGGACCAACATGGATGCTTCTTGGTCTATTAAATGGTGTTGAGCCATTTGAGAATTTACCAAATGTTACAAGGTACTTACCGTTAGAATCATACTTCTCCACTCTATTGTTACCCGTGTTTATGACAAGCACGTTGCCTTGAGAGTCTAGTGTTACATCAAATGGTAATCGCAGATAACTAAATGGGGAACCTGGTTTACCAATAGTTAATAGATAATTTCCGTTCTTGTCAAATTTCTGTACTCTATTGTTGTTTCCATCTGCGACATAGATGTTATCCTGTGAGTCTATTGCAATTCCTCTTGGTCTATTGAGTTGGCTTGAAGAATTACCATTACTGCCAAAACTCATCAGGTAATTTCCATTAGGATCAAATTTCTGAATTCTTCCACTTGCACTGTCTGAAACCCAGATATTTTCATGTGAATCAAACGCTACGCCGGAAGGAAAGAAAAATTGTCCTTGTCCGAATCCTTGGCTTCCAATTGTTTTTATCAAGGTTCCATTTCTGTCAAATTTTTTAACAATTCCATTAGTGACATCTGTGTCATACAAGAATCCATGAGAATCCATCACAACTGTTTCTGGTGCAAGTTTTATTATATCGCCAAAGTTTGTAAGTGATGCGTCATTCTTGCTTACTCCAAATATTTTTGATACTGTGTCATTTGAGTTTATTGAGATTTGATAAGTATCGTTAAGTGGTTGTGTTGCAACATAAGGAGAAGCCAAGGACGCACTAACATTATAGAAACCTGCCGCAAGCCCCAAAAACGAGAATTGTCCGTTAACATCCGTGTTTGTTGATGAAACTACCACACCGTTCTTAGATAAAACTACATTCCAGCTTGAAAGATTCTTTTCTCCACCGTCTTTAATCAAATCACCATTAGTGTCATTATATACAGATCCGGTTATGCTACCTCCTGATATTTCCTGAGCGTAAGACGAGCTTGACATTAAAAATAATGAAAGCATGCATAATGAAATAATAATTAAACTCTTTTTATTTTTAAAATAAGATATAATAAAATTAATCTTCAAGCTCAACCCCAAAATTCTAAATCTAAAATAGATTATATAAATTCACAATGCGTTTCCAAGTTTGGAAGAACTGGAAACCTTTTTGTATGTAATGACTTTAATGCATTTTGGGGTTGTGTAGGTATAACAGATTTCAGAACAATAGTTTATCTTGCTAGTTTTATTGCAATGGCAGCTACTATTTCATTTCTATTTACTGAACCGTTACAGGCATATGCAGATCTTGATTTTATACCCTCACCAACATTTAAGCCAATTAATATTACTGACAACAATTTCAAGGCCCAATTAATAATCGCAGGTCTTCACGATCCATCTACTATGGCATTTGTAGGAAATGATATTCTTGTCAATGAGCTTGCCAATCATCACACCCGTCACTTTACTTTACAAGGCGCAGAACAGCCTATTGCTTTGGACCTTTCCCAAGCTGAGTTTCTTTTTGGGATTGTAAATGCAAATAATAATAAATTTTATGTATACGATACAGAAACTACCACTAACTCAAGTGGGACTTTTACAAAAAATGTCGTTTATCAGTTAACATGGGATGGTAAGTCACTAACCAATCCAACAATTGTAAAGATCCTTGGAGGTGGCGAACATAGCAGTGGCGTTTTTGCAGTTGGTTTGGATGGCACTGTCTACACATTAAATGGGGATGCAAGCGGGAGTCTAGGGCCTACCCAAAATCAAATCGGTGGTACACTTGATGACACCAGCATAGTTGTAACAGTAAATGGTCCAAACAATGTCGTAATACCATCTTCTGCCCCAAATCCGCTGGATCAATACTATGCAATTGGAATTCGCAATAGCTTTGGTCTAACAGTAGATCCAGTTACCGGAAAGCTTTGGGACACAGAGAATGGTCCAAACAATGGAGATGAAATAAACCTGGTGTCTCCAAAGTTTAACAGCGGCTGGTACCCTATTGCGGGTTTTGCAACACCTCAACAAATATCAAATATTCCTTCGTTAGATGGTTTCAAATATCATGATCCTGCGTTTGCCTGGGACAAACCTATAGCTCCAACAGGAATTTCTTTTATCCAATCAAAACCGTTGGGAGCCTATAACAATACACTATTTACAGCAGATTATAAAAATGGAAATATCTATAAATTCAAACTAAATTCAACAAGAACTGGATTTGTATTTCACAGTCCTGACTTGGCAGATCTTACTGCTAATATAGGCGATAATGCAACCGAAATAAGTTTTGCACAGGGATTTGGTGCAGTAACTGATATCAGACAGGGACCAGACGGATTTCTTTATGTGACAGACATTTCAAATGGTGCAATTTATAGAATAATGCCTGCATCTCAAACACCACCAGATGCCATTCACAGTCTCAATTCTACTGTAATATCCAATACACAAGTTAATCTAGTGTGGAACAAGCCACAGCCTGGAGGTGCTC
>DASSAF010000267.1:0-4054 GCA_035685565.1 Nitrosopumilaceae archaeon
TTAGCAGGTGCTCTCTCAGTCAGGTTTGAAAAAATAGATCATTATGTATTAGGAGATGGAAATTTGGAATTTACCGAGGATCATTTTAAATCTGCCATATCTATAATGAAATTAACAACAATTCTTTTCTGTGTTATTTTCACAATACCGATGATTGTAGTATTGTCATATCTTGGATGGTGGATACATGTTTAAGGGAATAAGTTCGGTCATTTCATTTTTGACAATTATTCCCTCTAAAAATACGGAACTTGAAGTTGTTGCAAAAAACATGTATCTTTTTCCAATAGCTGGTGCATTAATTGGATTAATCATTGGTGGAACTGGTTACGGTCTATCTTTATTTTTGCAGCCCTTGATTGTAGGATTGTTACTTACAGCTTCAATAGTGATTATAACTGGAATACATCACACCGATGCGCTTTGTGATTTTGCAGATGGAATGATGGCAAAGGGAACAAAAGAAAAAAAACTAAAAGCTATGCGCGACCCAGCAGTTGGATCTGCAGGAGTAATCACAGTTGTTCTATATGCAGGAGGTATGATAATGGCACTTTCTATGATGAAGGGATTTGCAATATTTCAGGCAATTTTGTTAAGTGAACTTCTTGCAAAATTTGTGATGGTATTGCAAGCAAATAGAGGATCGTCAGCATGGCAAGGCCTTAGCTCACCATTCACACAATCCATGAAAGATAAAAAGAAGCTTGGTGTGGCTGCTGCACTAACGATTATTCCTATTGTGCTAATTGGTGGAATGACGGGTGTGATTGTAATAATTGCAGGTGTGGGATTATCCATTTTACTTCTTACTGTGGCAAACCGCAGTTTTGGAGGTATTTCTGGTGATGTATTTGGAGCAACAAATGAACTTGTAAGGCTTTCTTCACTTCTAATTTTTGCATCATTATGATAGGACTAGTAATGTGTGGTGGTAAAGGTACGAGAATGAATTTGCCACAAGAAAAACTTCTTCTAAAATACAAAAATCCAGTCATACAACATGTTATAAATGCGCTTCAAGAGTCTGGTTGTTTTTCAAAAATCATCGGCGCCACAAGCTCAAATGCTCCAAGAACTAATGAATTTCTTAAAAGTCTGGGAATTTCTACGATTCAAACGGAAGGAAATGGTTATGTTAAAGATCTTAATCAGATTTTACACACTTTTGATGAACATGTATTTGTAATTTCAGGAGATATGCCTCTTTTAGATGCAAAAATAATTCGAGAAATTGTACAACTTGTAGATATTAAAAATATATGGACTACAGTTCTCTTAAGCAAAAACTTTCTTGACTCGCTACACATGAAAACAGAATATCTTGTAATTTATAATAAAAAAGAATATTTCTATTCTGGTATTTCTTTAGTAAATCCAATTAGTTTGTCTGGAATGAAGCATGTTGAAGAGTCATATGTAATACTTGATGACAAAAGAATTGCATTAAATCTAAATACGAAACAAGATTACGATTTACTCGGCGCTACCTAATATCTTACCGTTTATCTTTGCAATAGAACCTGTTGACTCTGCAAGCAGGTTTCCACAAGATTTGCAAGTAACATTAGTTGCTACATGTGAATAGACAACACTCTCTTCACTGCATTCCTTACATTGTATTCTTTGGAATTTGCTACTTGGTTTTGGAATTAAAATTTGTCCTTTTTTCATTATGCTACCAACTCGAACTTTCTTAATCTGATACCTGGCTTATTAAATTTCTTTTTACATTCTGGACATGTAAGAATTGGTGTAAATTTTTTAGTTGTTTTTGCTGGTTTAGCAAGTTTTGGGAATTTCTGGCCACCATAACCTTTCTTATCTTCTGCGTGCCTTCTTTCACCAATGGCTGAGCCTCTTCTTTTTCCAGCCTTGTATATGGAGATTTTTTGTAAAGTGTGTTTTTTACATTTTGGACAGTATCGTCTGATCTCCTTTGGCACATTCATAAAATAAAATCGCTCTTGACCGTAATTTAAACATCGCTTTGAATCTATAATAGTAACAAAAGCACACATTTCATCTGTGCAATCCAGCTCGCGTGCTACCATGATTTCCTCATTAAATTCAGTTGCAATGGGAGAAAAAAAAGCAGATATGGTTTTGAAGAATTGTAAACTCGTTAATGTCTATTCTAGAGAGGTAATATCTGGTAGCAATGTGGCCATTCTAAAAGATAGAATTGCGTACGTTGGAGCTAATGCTTCTCATACGATTGGAGAAAAAACAGTAGTAATTGATTTAGAAGAAAAATTTGTTACACCAGGATTTGCAGATCCACACATACACATAGATCAGTTTGTTTTACCATCAGAATTTGCAAAAAAAGCTCTCTTGTGTGGTACCACTTCATTATTTTCAGATCCAATAGATATGGTAAGTGTATGTGGCTACAAAGGATTCAAGGAATTTATCAAAATTGGTGAAAACTTACCAATTAGACTTTTTCATGTAATTCCAGGAGGTTTGCCAGTTGACAGAAAATTTAGCCATGCCAAGACTTTGAGTTTGACTGAAGAAAAATCTGCATTAAATTTAAAAAATGTGCTAGGTCTTGGAGAAGTTTTTTCCTGGACAAAAGTAACAATGAAAGATCCAAAAACTATGCAAACCCTGAAGAATATGATAGAAAATGACTGCGTCATAAATGGTCATACTGCTGGAGCAAGTGATAAAAAATTAAACGCATACATTTCATCAGGAATTCTTTCTTGCCACGAACCCATTAATTATGATCAAGTTGTGGAGAGATTGCGACTTGGCATGTGGATAATGATGAGGGAAGGTTCCATCAGAAGAGATTTGGACAAAATTATCCCTAGTGTTTTATCGCATGAAACATATCTTGATAGACTAATGTTTTGTTCAGATGGAGTAAACCCAAAAGATCTGTTAGAATTTGGTCTCATTGATCACTGTGTAAGAAAATCAATTGCACTTGGAATGAATAAAATTGATGCAATTTCCATTGCATCAAAAAATTGTTTTGACTATTATAATATGGGGCGAGACTACGGTGGTATTGCGCCAGGTAAAATGGCAGACATTCTGGTTTTTGATGACTTTGATAAACTTAAACCAAAAAAGGTTTTTGTTGGTGGTAAACTTGTGGTATCTCACGGAGAGATTGTTACAAAGTTTAATGTAACTAAAATTCCAAAATGGATTACAAAAACTGTAAGGACTAGAAAGTTCGTAGAAAAAGACTTTGTCGTAAAAAGTTTAGCAAAATCTGTAAAGTCTATGGTAATAAAGCTAGATACAGAAATAATAACAAAAAAGGATTATGAGGAACTCCAAACAAGGGATGGAAATATCACATCGTCTTTTGATAAAGATGTATGGAAAGTTGCAGCAATTGATAGGACACATGGAACTGGTAAATTCACTGTAGGTTTCTTGAAAAACTTTGGTGCAGATATTGGGGCTTTCGCTTCTACACAAAGCTTTCATGAAAATGACATGATTGTAATTGGTTCTAATGAAAAAGACATGGCTTTTGCGGCAAACAAATTGTCCAAAGTACAAGGAGGAATCATAGCAGTAAAAAATCAAAAAATATTGGCAATCTATTCTCTTCCTGTTGCTGGTCTGATATCTAAACTACCATTTGAAAATGCACTTTTAGAATTTTCAAATCTTAATGCAAAAATTATTGATGCTGGATGCAAGTTCAAAAATCCCCATCTAATCCCACTTTTTTTGCCATTTCTTGCCTTACCAGAAGTAAGAATTCTGTACAGTGGAATTGTAGATATTAAAAATAGAACATACATTGACATTTTGAATCACACTAGGACGTAACAGAACCTAATTCAATAAGGTATTAAAAGGGGCAATCAATTATCGACAATAAGGGAATAATTTTGGCTTCAATTCAACAAACTCCACAAGGTCCTGTTTTAGTGTTAAAAGAAAGTGCACTTCAACAAAAAGGCAGGGATGCACAAAAAAATAATATAGCTGCAGCAAAATTGGTAGCAGAACTTGTACGTACAAGCCTTGGTCCACGAGGAATGGATAAGATGCTTGTAGATTCCCTAGGTGATGT
>DASSAF010000268.1:0-2045 GCA_035685565.1 Nitrosopumilaceae archaeon
TCTATTGGTTCCAACTATTTTCCCAGCAAACGCTAATTGGATAAGTGTAACAAGATCCCCGCCTACTATTCTTAACGGTGGTTCTAATTACGCGATTTCTACAAATGACTGGCCAGCAACTTTGGACTGGATAAAAAATAATACTCCGCCAGATTCTGTTATTGCATCATGGTGGGATTATGGATATTGGATACAAACACTAGGAGGAAGAACAACGCTTGCGGATAATGCAACTCTTGATACAAATACAATTGCAAAGATAGCAAAAATATTCCTGAGTTCTCCTGATGAAGCATGGAAAATGCTTCATGATTGGGGTGCTAATTATGTTCTTGTATATGTAGTTGGACAAGAATTTGCTTCAAATGGACAACAACTCTACGTGTTAGGCGGCGGTGGGGATGAAAGTAAAAAACAATGGTTTATGAGAATTTCAGGGGAAGATTCATCAAAGTTTCTTCAGGATGATCAATTTACACCAACAGATTATTTTTGGCAAAACACTTTGTTAGGAAAAATGTTTCCATTTACACCCCTAACCTATTTTGATCCAAATACTCATGTACAATCACCTACTTATCAAACTGGATACATAGCTGTTTATTCTAAAACGATAAAGTACCCAGTAGATGGCAATGGTCCACTGCAGCTTGTCTACTCATCACCAAGTCTTAATAGCAATAGTTCTGGAATAATTATTTCAGGAGTTTTACTATACAAAGTAAATCCAAATTATGTATCGCAAACAAGTAATACAAATCAAGAGATAACCCCTAAAATTAATTCTACAAATGTAAGTCCCACAAGTGTAAATCCAACCAGTGATGTAGGTGTCATTTCTACAAAGTATGGAAACATTGTTATTAAATTTAGAGACGATGTTGCACCAAAAACTGTAGCAAATTTTGAAAAACTTGCAAAATCTGGATTTTATGATGGAACGATATTCCACAGAATAATTCCAGGTTTTGTTATTCAAGGTGGTGATCCTAATACGAAGAACGGTCCTCGTAATACCTGGGGAACAGGTGACGCAGGATATACAATTCCACCTGAATTTAGTACTCTTAATCATGTACAATACATGGTATCAATGGCCCGTGGTACTAGCATTAACAGTGCAAGCTCTCAATTTTTCATAATGCTTGGTGATGCTCCAAACCTAGATGGTAAATATACGATATTTGGCCAAGTAATTTCTGGACAAGATGTAGTTGATAAAATTGGAGCAATTAAAACAGATTCGATGACAGACCAACCATTAGATCCTGAGGAAGCACGTATGAGTAAAGTGATCATTCAATCACAAGATACACAATCTACAACATCTTCTACAAATAGTTCCTCAACTGGTTAGAAACAAAATAAGTTACTTGTAACGATCAGATATTCTATATCTTGCATATTTGTCATCTGGAGAATATTTTCCAGGATGAACTGTTACAGTTTTGTTGCCACATTTTGGGCAATCTTCTTTTAGTGTATATCGTTTACAGTCAGGGCATTTACGCATCTGAAATCGCATGTTTATCCCTCACGCGTTTTCTTTGATTCTTCCCTGGTGAATTTGAAGGTGCCTCCTTTCTTTTCTATGGCATCTTGAATTTCTGAAAGAATTGGTTTTAGTTCTTTCTCAGCTGTCTTGAAATTTTGAGCAGAAACAGTTACTCTGTATTTTGGAGCCCCAATGTAGATTATCTCTACATTAACTCCTTTATTTTCAACAGCATCAAGGAGTGCTTTTTTTATGATTTCAACACCATTAGGTTTTGTACATGTGATCTCTAATACGCCACGTATCTCGACATGAGGTACTTGAATCTTTGAGCTGATCTCTTCTATTGTTTTTAGCACTTTGGCAGACAAATTAAGACCGTCAAGGACACCTATTCCTTTTGATACTATGTCTGCAAAAGCATCATAAACAGAATTAAATTTGTTTATAAGAATTTCTTCTATTTTTTCAGCCTCTGTCTGTGAAAGGTCTGCTTTTGTTTTTAAGCTATCAATTAAGACCTTTTCTTTTTCTTTCTTTTTTAACTCTA
>DASSAF010000269.1:0-5613 GCA_035685565.1 Nitrosopumilaceae archaeon
TGCACTTGGGTCTCCGCTTGTAACAGTATGGGCTGCTGAATCTTTGTTAGTCCAAACTACAGTGGTGCCAACCTTTGCTGAAATTTCTGATGGATCAAAATATTTCTGGCCAGCACTCTGTGTTGATGCGCCAGTAACAATTGTTACATTTGCAATAATTGGTTTTTGCGGTATAGTAATCATTATCTTGCCAGTCATAAAGGGATGGATGGTGCACATGTAATCATATTCTGTTCCATTTAATTTTGAAGTATCAAGTTGATACGTTCCTCCTCCTTTTCTTATTAAACTTGAATCAAATGTTACACCAGCATCAGATGCACTTGTTACCGTATGCGGTACATTGTCATTATTTGTCCATTCAATTATGTTGCCTTTCTCAGCAGTGACAGTATCAGGTTGATAACTGGGATTACCGTTTACTGACGCATTAAAAAGTATAGTTACTGGTACTATGGGTACGTTTGAAGTGGGTGCCTCGTTTGTTACTGTCTCATTTTGTACCGTGGCTGGCTGTAATGAAAATTGAGCTCCAGGGCCTATGAATCCTAACGCGCTGTATGAAACAATACCTACTGCCATTGCCAATAAAAATATCACAGATATTGGTTTGAGATATTGTGACATTCTCATTGCAGTAAATGCTATGACAAGCGTAGGTATGATTATGATAAGTAAAACTCCTACAAATCTTGGTAATGATGTGACCTGTGTATTCTGACTTAGGGCAAACGCGCCAACGGAACCAGATATGCCAAAAATTACCAAAGTCGTCGCTTTTGCACGATTGCTTGTTGATACTCCCCCACTTAGGATTCCTGCTGATAAAAATACCAATCCAATAAACATCGTAAGTCCTGAAAGCGCCTGCATTCCAGTAAGGAATGTGTTTGCTATGCCAAGATAAGACAAGAAAACTCCAGCAAGGCCTATGGCAGTGAGGCCCATGCCAGGCATCATTAGGTCCCAGTCACTCATTTGTGGTACTTCAAATTGGTGAGATAATTAATCCTTTTGAGTATCTATTGACAAACTTCGAAGAAATTAAATTCCCAGCAAAACCGCTAACGAGGCATTGGGATTAAAAGAAGTACTGGAAATATCTAAACCTCGGATCGTTATTCTTCTTGTAATTACGGCAGTAACATCAATGTATGCTGCTAGCAAATTGATAGGACCGGAATTAAACTATTGGAGCCTTTTGCATATTATCATAGCTGGAACACTTTCTTCTGCTGGTTCTAGTGCACTGAATCACTATTATGATAAAGACATTGATCCCTTGATGAAACGAACCAGTACAAGACCAATTCCTTCTGGAAGAATGTCTGCAAAAAATGTCTTGTTGTATGGATTGATAGTTAGTTCAATTTCTGTAATTTATGCATGGTTTACTCTAAATCCACTCTCTACATTTTTCATCGCGCTTGGAATATTTTTCTATGTGATTGTTTACACCGCATGGCTTAAGCGAAGAAATTCTTCAAACATTGTAATTGGTGGATTTGCAGGAAGTGCAGCATCTATGGCAGGTTGGTCTGCTGCCACTGGCTCTATGGACATACTTGGAGCTCTTGTGGGAATTTTAGTATTTGTCTGGACACCGTCTCACTTTTGGTGTCTTGCAATGAAAATAAAAGATGATTATGCAGAAGCCAAGGTTCCAATGCTTCCTGTTTTGATTGGAATGCAAAGAACATCAAAGTATATTTTGGTAAATACCGCTATTTTATTACCATACTCTCTAGCATTAGTTGCATTTGGACTAGGCTATGTGTATCTTGTAATAGCTGCAATATCTGGAGGCCTGATGCTAGTATATCACTACAAACTTACAAAAACGCCAACTTCTGAATTTGCTTGGAAAGCATACAAGGTTACTGCGCCTTATCTTACAATAATATTTGTTGGAATAGCATTGGATGCAGCATTTCACTTTCCAGTTTTTAGATAAAATAATTTATTTTTAAAATTTAGTAAAATTATTTTAGACTTCTTCTGGGATCTCTTGTTCTTGATCAACGCCGGGAAATCCAGCTTCATAATCACGTTCTAGTTTTTCTCTACTTTGTTGCTCTATCTGATCAACTTCATTTTCTTTTTCTACTATCTCTATTCGACGTTGCTCCTTTGTGAGCCAGTTTACCTTGATGAGTCCGTAAATTTCCAAGCTAAGCAATGTTTTGTTGAATTCATCATCTGGAATTGAAATTCCTCCCTTGATTAACAACTTTGATAGTTCCGAATCTGTTAAGGATCCTGATTCCTTTATCATTTCATATAGTTTATTTTTGAATGGTATTGTCATATTCTAACCGTAAAATGTTTTATCGATTGGTTTTGGTATGGCGTATGATATATTCTCTTTTATTGAACCATACCATTCATCCACACTTTTTGTTATGGATGGTTTGACAAGCTTTAATCCTGCTGCAAAATCTGCACTACCTATCTTAGCAGAATCACTTTGCATTGCATGTACTGCAGCTTCTCTGCATATGGCAACAAGGTCTGCTCCACTGTAATTCTTTGTTGCTACTGCAATTTCTTTCAAATCTACGTCTCCAGAAAGCGGCATGATGCGTGTTAGTATTTTGATTATCTCTAATCTGCCTTTTTCATCTGGGGCTGGTATGAACAAGATCAAGTCTAATCTTCCAGGTCTTAAAAGCGAGGTATCTATCAAATCAGGTCTGTTGGATATGCCAAGTACAATGACTCTAGATGCACCACCATCTTCCATCTCTGTTAAAAGCTGACTCAAAAGTCTCTCTCCTGTGCCACCATCTTCCATGGATTTTGCTCTAGCAAAAGAATCAAGCTCATCAAAAATTACAATACATGGAGAAGATGCCTTTGCTTTTCTGAATATGTCCCTGATTGCTTTTTCAGATTCTCCTACCCATTTTGATAAAATTTCTGGACCTCTCACTAGAATCATGTTAGCTCCTCCTTCCGTTGCAAGTGATCTTGCTAGGAGAGTTTTTCCACATCCTGGCGGACCATAAAGTAATGCGCCCTTTGGAGGTTTGATTCCCATCTTTTGGAATTTTGCAGGTTCTTTTATTCCCATAATCAAGTTGTCATGTAATGTTCTTTTTGCATCATCTAATCCACCTACATCTTTCCACCAAATCTTTGGACTTTCTACATAGAATTCCCTCATGGCAGTAGGCACGATCTCATGCATTGCATCGTAAAAGTCTTGTAATTTGATCCTCATTGATTGTAAAATTTCAGTAGAAATTTTTTCTGTCTCCATGTCTATTTCTGGCAAATAGTTTCTAAGTGCCTTCATAGCTGCTTCCCTACATAATGACTTGATATCTGCTCCAGTATAACCATGAAGTTCTGCTGAAAGTATTTTCAAATCTACATCTTCATCAAGTGGCATTCCTCTAGTGTGAATGTGAAGTATCTCTAATCTTCCATCTACATTTGGTACGGAAATTTCAATTTCTCTATCGAATCTTCCGGGTCTTCTTAATGCTGGATCTACACTCTCTGGTCTATTTGTTGCACCAAGTACAATGACATTTCCTCTGTCCGTAAGTCCATCCATCAAAGCTAAAAGCTGTGCTACAACTCTTTTTTCTACATCTCCGTATGCTTCTTCTCTTTTTGGAGCAATGGCGTCAATTTCATCAATAAATATTACACTTGGAGAATTTTCTTTTGCTTCTTTGAATATGTCACGGAGTCGAGCCTCTGTTTCTCCATAATACTTGTTCATTATTTCAGGTCCGTTTATGGAGTAAAAGTTTGCCTCTGATTCGCTAGCTAGTACTTTGGCAATCAAAGTCTTTCCACATCCTGGTGGGCCATATAACAAAATTCCACTATGTGGCTCTATCCCAAATGTTTGGAACACTTCGGGATGTCGTAATGGTAGCTCGACAATCTCTCTCATCCTTTTTGTCTGTGTCTTTAATCCCCCTATCTCTTCATAGGTTACTCGTAATTTCTTGTCAACTGATGTCTCAGTTAGAATTGTAAGAGTCGTGCTGCGCTCTATCTTGACAACTGTCTTTGGCGATATTTTGTGAATCTTAAAGTCCATAGAGTTGCCTAGAATCATTACAGAGATTTCATCGCCTTCAGAAAGCGGTAGACCTTTGAGTCTGTTTTTTACAAAATCAGTAAACTCCTTGTCAACAGTAACATTTCCATTTACTGGCATGAGCACCACGCTTTTTGCAGGTTTTGCTACAATCTTTTTTACATTAACAATGTCATTAATTCCAATACCTACATTCTTTCTTGTTTGACCGTCAATTCTAATCATGTCTGGAGCTTTGTTGTCATCATCGGTTGGCCACACTATTGCGCAACTTGATCTTTTACCGATAATTTCTACCATGTCGCCTGGTTCTACTTTTAAATATTCCATGGCTTCTGGTTCAATACGAGCTCGTCTTTTTCCTACATCTCTTTGCTTTGCTTCGCCGACACGCATTTGAAGCGGTTCGTCTTTACGCACCAAAAAAACACCTACCTTACATCTACAGATGCTCTGCTTGCTCCAAGGACCTCAAACTCTCCTACGCCCTCTATTGCCTTGACAGTGTTTTCAAGCGAGTCCATCTGCCCATCCTTATCTTCCAATGAAAATTCTGCGCTAATAAAGTAGAGACCAAAAGCTAATGGCTCTTTTGTATATTTTGAAAGCTGTATTCCGTCTTTTAGTGTAGAGGCGATCTTTTTTGCAACTGCATCCAGATCTGTTTCTGTGCCTGTTGGAAGAATTTTTGCTCGAAGTAAGAGACGTGCCATTTTTCTATGGTCCATCAAAGTTACAGGATTTGCATTTATAGGCTTTAGCAGATTCTCTGCAGCTTTCACATCTCCAAACCAACACTTTGCCACAGCTAGGACAATCGAATTTGACACATTTATCATTAGGCATGATAGGTCTGTGACACGAGCTGCATACTGGTAATGTGATAGATGATGACATGTTCAGAGCTGATCAAAAACCGAATTTATACCTTGCTTATCATTTGCCACTCCTCTCATGTTAACAGTCTTCTAAACTCGCTTCCTAAAATTGCCTGTATTGCCTTGACTGAACCTTTTACACCAAGTAGCTTTGCAAGTGATATGGTATGAAAATCAAAGGATCCTTCTTTTGATATTTCTTCTACCATCTCCGGTGTTATGGACTCGAACATCTTGTCAATTGATTTGTTGTCCAGTCTTTCAAGAAGACCTCGTGCAAGAAGCATATGTTCAAACTCTTGACCAAATTTATCGGTCCATGTTTTTTGGTATTCAAGAAGATCGGATGATTTCCCAGACTCTAGAAATTTAGAAATTGTTCTTCCAGCAAATATGCCGCCAAGACCACAAGAATAAATTCCTCCTGCAGTTGTAGGCTTTGATTGTCCTGCCGCGTCTCCAATGGTTACAATGTTTTTTGACACAAAATTCTGTATGGGCCCTTTTATCCAAATAGGTGCATATACTTTTCTTATCGTAGAGTGTTTTCCCTTTTCTTTGAGAAAACTTTCAAGGGCAACAGCGGCATTGATTCCTTTTCCTGCCACTCCTACTTTGGCCTCGTCTCTTCTGGTAGGAATTACCCATGCAAAAAAACCAGGGAATTTTTCTTGA
>DASSAF010000270.1:0-3023 GCA_035685565.1 Nitrosopumilaceae archaeon
AGATGAACTGTAACTACCAATGCCAAAATTATAGCAACAATAACAATCCCTGAAATGATTGCCATCTTTGCTGATTTTTTCATATAGGTATTTCCTTAATTGATGTAGCTAACGCCTTTTCTTATTTAGACTTTGATTATTCCCTTTTCCACAAGATACTTGATCCCCTTTACAAAGTCGTCATCTGTTATCTGACCTTCTGACCACCACTTTGCATTGTTTTTAATCCATGATGGAACCTTTGTCTCTGAAACACCAGATGGATTTGGGGGAAGATTAGGAATTTGCATAATTTCATTTTGTATCATGTATTGTATTCCCTTTGTAAAGTCAGACTGTTCTATGGTTCCTTCTGACCACCATTTGGCGTTGTTTTTAATCCAGCTAGGAATTACTGTAACATCTTGTTTCATACCTGCTGAGGAAGATTTGATCACCACTGTTTCAAGGATGTAATCATCAGTTGAATTTGTACTAAATCCAATGACAGATACATCAGAGAGAAGAATTTTTGGGCCACATTTGTCATCTACACAAACAACCATTATCCCTTCCTTGATGTGCTTTCCTGTAGCTACAGCATCAAAAAGGCCAGGTGATGATATGTCCACTTGTTTGGTTACAGTCCATTTGGGATTATCCATCTGGTTTGCCATATTAGCTAGATTTGCAGAATCCATTCTAAAGTTAAAATCTGTTTCCCTGTACTGGACCGTATATAGTTTAATCCATCCGCTCTCTCCTGCAACAGTGGCACTGCCGTCTATTCCGTCTAATTTTAGATAATAGTCTGACTGGGCAGAATATGCATTTGATACAAATGTTGCGCCAAAGAAGATAAGCAATATAGTTGAAAACAGAATTATTTTCTTCATTTAATGATATACTAATTACCATTTATTAAACAATGATACAAATTTTAGGAAAGAGCTTATTAGTGTCAGTAAATAATTAATTTTAATGTCAAAGCTCTGGCTGTTGCCTGTATTGCTTGCAGTTATAATATCATCAAGTATTGGAACAGCCTTTGCTGCTTCTGATTATTATTTGAAAATTGATGGAATTGATGGAGAATCAACTTCGGCTAATCACAAGGGAGAAATTGATATCCAGTCGTTTTCATGGGGTGTCTCAAACTCTGGCTCTATGGCTCTTGGCAGTGGAGGCGGGACTGGCAAGGTGCAATTCCAAGATTTCCACTTTACAAAAACCGTTGACAAGTCATCTCCACAATTAATGCAGGCAGTAGCAACAGGTGAGCACCTAAACACTGTCGACTTGAGTGTAAGTAGAGGTGGAACAGCAGCATACTATATCTTTCATATGGAAAATGTCATGATATCTTCATATTCTACTTCAGGTGGCTCTGGCGGTGTACCAATGGAGGAAGTCTCCTTTACATATCAAAAAATCGAGATGCAATATGTTCCTACAAATCCAGATGGATCAGCAGCTGCAGCAGTAAAAGCAAGCTGGGACCTTAAGACAAACACAAAATAAAAATTATTTCAAACAAATCATAACATACCATAAAAATATAAGTTCATTCAAACAAATTCTTGCCATGGTAAAACCAATCCCAGATGGATATCATTCTGTTACTCCAACGTTGACTATAAGCGGAGCATCTGATGCAATAGAGTTTTACAAAAAAGCCTTTGACGCAAAAGAAGTTTACAGATTCCAAGGACCAGACGGTAAATCAATAATGCATGCAGAAATCAGAATTGGAGATTCTGCAATCATGCTCTGTGATGAAATGCCAGAAATGGGATGCCTGTCCCCAAAATCAACAGGAGGACCAAGCGGCGCAATATACCTGTATGTGAATGATGCAGATTCTGTCTTTAACAAGGCTGTTTCTGTGGGAGCAACACCAATGATGCAAATGATGGATGGGTTTTGGGGAGATAGGATAGGTGCAATCTCAGATCCTTTTGGTCATAGATGGACAATAGCTACTAGAAAAAAAGACATGACAGATAAAGAAATAGAACAAGCTGGCAAGGAATTCATGAAAAATATGTGCAAGTAAACTCTATAGTTCCGTATTTGAGTGCAAATTTTACAGGACTCGATTCTAAAACTAGGAATGAGTCTATATCTATTCCATTAAATTATTTTGAAAAAAGACGGATTTAGAATTTAAAATTTTCAATTATTCCAAACGTGGAGATCATCTTCTTATAGATCGCGCAGTAAACTAAACTGGGGTTGGAATTTGAAAAATAAGGTAGTTCTTGGGTTAATAGCAATAGCATTTCTAGCAGGAACAATAGTTACATCAAGCACAGTCCAGAATGCTGCAGCTGCGGTTCCAACACTTGCTGACTTGTGGAACGCAATCAAAGATATTCAAACCAAAATTAATAGTGCGACTTTTGGACTGCTAGCAATAAAGACATCAGTTGACACTAAATCTAGCCAGACGTCAGTTAACACTTTGCAAACCACTGCAGACACTATAAAGGCAAAGACAGACAATCTGCCTCCAGACCCAGCAAGTCAATCTTTAATTGGCAATACTAAATCTGTGGTTGTGGAAAAACTTCTCAATGTTCCAGCACCTAGTGCTACCTCGGATGGTATTGCTATACTAGAATTGATTCCAGCTACTTCCGGAAAGACCTTTAGTGGTCATATCTCACTACATTTCACAGGTAGTAGTACAGAAGTAGTCGATGTGGAATGTGAGATGGAAACAGGGGCTATATCTCTTGGGCAAATTGGTTTTAACGATGCCATAAACACAGACTTTGCATGCAATCAAATTCGCTTATTCCTCGTAAATCACGACACTATTCCAAATTCTGGCACAATAGAAGCAGTAATACAATACGTCGAGAACTCTAACATATCTACAATAACGTAAAAATAAAATCAAAATAGTAGCGAGTCTTACAGTTTGCGAACAATTTTACCGTTTGAAAAGGTGTATGTAAATGATTTGACACGCAGGTTCTAATTAATGCCATTAACTCTTACTAATCTAGATATGACATATCTAAAGGTGACACAGTAAG
>DASSAF010000271.1:0-2881 GCA_035685565.1 Nitrosopumilaceae archaeon
GTGGTGGAACACTCGTAAACTGTTCACTTTGTCCAAGTTGTAGGAAGATGACGCAACGAATTTGTAATATTTGCGGTTTTAAAACAGAGGAACAAATACACCCTAATTGCCTGTATGTGGAATCAATGCAGACAAGGAATGGAATGAAGATTAATGTCATCGCTTCCATGTCTAATAAGAAAAAAGAAATCCATCAAAAATCAGGCAAAACACATCCTTTAAGAAACATACTTTTAGTATTTGGAATTGTTGGCTTTTTTGCACTAGGATTTGTAACTGCTAATTATTTTAATTTTTTTCAAAGCCAGACAAGTGAAGTTCAGACAATGAAAACTACTGTTCCTCAACCATTATCACAAAATCGTGATAATTTACCTAATAGTTCTTTTGACAATTGCCTTGCATATGGAAGCGGTCAATCCATGACAGTTACCTGTCCAACTGAATATGGTTATGTATACAAGGCCATACTGGATATGCCCCAAAAACTCGCATCTGAATTTTCAAATGAGGTTTTTTCCATAAGGGGACTCTCAGTTATGGAATATTCTGACGGTTCGGTTGTTTTACAATATCATAAAAATTTGTATGCTACAAGTTTCTTTGCAAATTAATCAAGCAGGCATCGTTCACAGTCACATGTTGCATTAGAATCATTTTTAGCAAGACATTTGGTATGTTGACCTGCTTGGCACTGAACGCAAATAGCATTGGTATTTTCTAAACTAGAATATTTTTTTGCGCCATCAAAACCAAAACCGCCATCAGGGGGGCCAACCATCGAAATAAGATGCATTTGCCAGTATTTTAGACTGTATTTACTACAAAAAATGCCAATTGGCGCTTTAGATGATAACTATTGGTTATTATGTGGATAAAAATCCCAAAAGTCATGGACGCAGACAGAAAAATGTATCCTGCCACTTGTGCGGATTGCAAAAAAGAAACCCAAGTCCCATTCCAACCAAAAGAAGGAAGACCGGTATATTGTCGCGAATGTTTACCAAAACACCGCGGCGAACGTAGATTTTAAGCTGAAATATGCTTATTTTACTTTTTTTACCTTAGAATTATTTTCAAATAAAAAATTTTGAACTTTTAAAATAAAATGCTCCCGCCGGGATTTGAACCCGGGATCACTGCCTTGAGAGGGCAGTATGCTTAGCCGGACTACACCACAGGAGCTTGCTAAAAACCATAAAGAATAGCAATTTAAAGGAATGTTTTGTCATTGAATAAATTTGTAAACTTTAACAGCTTAGATCCTTTATAGCAAAAAATTAAAATGAAATTTACATGGACTTAAAAATTCTGCCCGAAAAACTTTCACTTTCCAATTTTCCAGTAGGACTGGGTGGATGTAGAAATAATGGTATTAATTTCCAGTGCTGTGAGTACAATATCACTGTATTTGATGACAAACAAGATGAACCATCCGTACATGAAATAGATGGAAATATGATAAAATTACATCACGGGTCGCTCTCTGAAACTAACGTTGGTGTTTTGAAACAGTTAGAAGACATGAAAGTTTTGGTAGATGAACAATGGAATCTTAGAATGTTTCTAACAAAGATAAAAACAAAGAGTAAACAAATTTCAAATTCATATATACAAAACTGTCTTATAGATGCAGGTGTCTATGCAGCAAAAGCAAAGGAACTTGTTAAATTGTCCGATCCTTTGGCAGATGTTTGGATAAAATGTGCGGCCTATTTTCTTGCAGATGCTATATCCCTAATAAATTCAAAGCGACCTAGTCCAACCCACATGCTGGAAATAATTCGCGGATTTGATAAAAATAAGATAAACCAGAACTTTTCAGTTGTACATCAATGTCTTGGAATAGAAAGAGCGTCAACATCACTTCTTTCAAGGATGGTAAAATCTACTATTGGTTTTTCTGATATGGTGGAAAAAAATAATCATTCAAAAATAATTCAACAAAAATATGATTATCTAGTTCAAAACTCACTTCTTTCAGATTGTTACTTTTACCTTGGTTACATAAATCGAAATAATGTAATTAAAACAATGGATACATTGCACCGTAACTTGGAATATGCACATTTGCTCAAAGTTGCTCTTGATACAGAAAGTGATCCTTTGGTAGTTGGGCGCCAAGCGACAATTCTTTTAAAGACAACAAATGATCTTCTAACTTCCGTAAAAAACTGAAGTCCATAACACTGTTTTCTAATTTGTGGAATCTTTGACAACCTTTAAAACCCTGTAGGAGAAATCCCAGTTATGACAGATGCAGCTTGCGGATGCGAATCTTCCGCAGATAATAAAGTAGAATGCGATTGCCAACTGCAAGGAGAATGCTATTGTGATGCTAATTGTACTTGCAAACAATCCACCTGTAAGACTCAGGTAGCCACATTCCGATAGATATCGAACTCCTTTTTCTTTTATTTTTAATATACTAGTGTTACTTTTCAGATTCTTCCTCAAAGCCCCATGTTTTTACCAATTCTTTTTGGAATTTGTCTACCTGTTTTTCATTTAGGGCGACTCCACAATTTTTATGCGTTGGTACAACAACCATTCCATCTAACTTAAAGTCAACTTCATACATGTGTACCTTATCACATTCGCACATAGTCAAAATAATATCGTGCCATTATATTTGCCTATTTGAAAGATTTAACTATAGGATTTTTTCTTATACAGCCAATGCGAAAGTATTTTCTTTTAGCATTTTCTGCTGGTTTATTTTTAATCCCGCTTGGATTGCATTCTGCATTTGCTGAGAGTTGGTATCCTGGTGAGGGACTCAAAGTAGGAGATTATTACAGATACCATACATGCTTTACCGACTGGTATAACTGTACTCAAATAGAGCTTGACTTTTGGATTCAGAATAAAACTAGTGATG
>DASSAF010000272.1:0-12940 GCA_035685565.1 Nitrosopumilaceae archaeon
TCAGATCAATGTTGAAAAATACAGCATAATAGAATTGGAAAAAAGTGAGGGTCTTGAGCTTGTTGCTAATTTATTAAAATCTAATCTCCCCATCATTCCAAAAATAGAATTTGACCGAAAGAAGATTGGGCCAAAAGCAAAACAGGACATGGGCAAGTTGTTATCAAAATTTGAAACCACCCCTCCACAACAAATCATAGACGATTTGTTGAAAAAAGGTTCATACACTTTTGATCTGGGTGGAAACAGTTTGGTATTGGATAAAGAAGATTTTGTAATTGATTTTTCAGAACAAGAAAAATACGCAATGGCGCGTCATGAATCCCTTATCGTTTTCATATCCACATCAAGAAACAGGGATATGATGGCACGCGGAATGGTAAGAGATGTAGCAAGAAGATTACAGGTCTTAAGAAAAGAGCGCGGCTACAATCCAACTGATGTCTTGGAAGCAGCGTATGTTTTGGACCTTGACGAGGAATCACTTGAGATGATAAAGGAAAAACAAGATGATCTTGTATTTTTAGTTAGAGTAAAACGGGTAGAGTTTTCAGACAAGGCCAAAGCCTACAAAGAAGACGATATTGACGGACAAAAGATACGCATTTCGGTGGAGTAAAAAATGACTAATTACTATTATTGTATAGGTTGTCACAAAATCATTGTAAGTAAAGACCGCGATTACGGTCCCAGATGTCCAGCTTGCAAAAAACTAAAAAATAGCTAAGAATCTGCAAATAGGTTTTGTGTCCATATTGATTACAAGAATATAAAAAAAAGTGTAATCCAAAGACACATACTAGAACCCATATTCCTTGTAGTTCCAGTTTTGGTAATAAAATATGTTCCTAGGAACAAAAAACAGAAAGGCTGTTAGTACTGTAATCACAACCATGATTGTCTTGGTGGCATCAGTAGTTCTTGGAACAGGCGTTGTATCATATGGTACAAGTCTTTTTCAGACAAATGCTTCATCCGAAGCGATTTCCACCACAGGTACACATCTATGGGTAGACTCTACAGGTAATTCTGGTTGGGCATGGGGAACATTTGATGTCAGAAACAGCGGTGACAAACTGTTGTCAGTTGACCAAATACAAATTCGTGGTCAAGCAGTACCATACGCAAACTGGTATGCAGATACAAATGCAACTCAAGTGACTAGCAGCCAATTTCAATCTGTATTGGTCTACAGTTCAATGATCGTTGCGCAAAACTCCCCTGATGGACAATTGAGGAATGGCACATTAGCAGGTTATCCGCTGATTGGCAATTCATGTCCAAATGCGAGTGGCAACCTGATCATGCAGCTAACTACTGGAAGTCCATCTCTTTGCCTCAATCAACAAAGTGGTCCAGTGTCTCTAGCACCTGGTGCCAAAGCAATCATCTACTTTAAGGTGCCACAGAATCTATTGACATCAGTAGATGCAGGTTCTGCAAGCAGTATCGGCGTCTATGCTGGCAAAGTCGGATCACCCGTATCGGTAACTGTCACAGCCAAATAATATTTATAATTTTCATTTAAAATTTTGATCTTCTTAAATCTACAGGTTCAAGTCTAAAATCATTCTAAGCATCATGACGAAATTGTTGTATTTCTAATAATTTCAGCAGAGTAATAGTAAATTTCAAGCAATTCGAGGTGATTAAATAATTAAGATTACATATTGAGTCATGGTTAAGCAAAGCACTCTGGACGGATGGCTCTTAAACCATTTTTCTGAGCTTCTCAAAAAAGGCTCACTGCATGTTGCCAAAACCAAAACTCCCATTGTACTATATCGAAACACGATGGAAGAGGAAGGAGAATCATACCAAGAAACCATCTGTACGCTAACTGAAGGATATGCAGTCATCCAAGTCATAACATCTGGCGGAGGAGTTGTGCCAAGTGTTCAACAGCAGTTGGTTTTTCCAATAGATGAATTTCCAGATTGGTTGATGAGACAAAGTAAAGATCTCTTACAACGATGTGTTGATTTTCTTGAAGACCAGTTAAAGTGACCAACACAATAAAGATCAAAGTCATATAATACTACTACAATTTACAGTTACTCAATGCGGTACGTAAATCGATATCACATAATTTTTGCGTCTATCGCTATTCTTGGAATTGTTGCCATAGTTCCATCATCTTTTGCAGACATGTTCCAAGTAAGTATCATTCCAGGTTCAGGCCCTAGCAAATTTTGCGCAGAAACAGCTACCTGCTTTAATCAAAGTATATTGAACATTTCTCCTGGAGACACTGTAATGTGGACAAACAATGACAATGTTAATCACACTCTAGTTAACGGTCTGCCATACGCTAACCAAAGAGGAGACATATTTGATAGTGGTGTGATTGCACCAGGAAAAACCTATTCCTTTACTTTCTATAATGCTGGAATGTACAAATATTCAGACAAAATAGACAGGTGGATGGTAGGCCAAGTGAATGTTGGGCCTATTCAGTCATCTACTGTTGTTCCAGAATTTGGTCCTATTGCAATACTAGTACTTGCAGTTTCAATAGTGTCAACAATTGTAGCATCAAAAATGATTCGAATTCTGTAATTCATCATTAGAAGAAAATACCCAACAGATTATAAAGACCATAAAAAAGAAAAGTTTGCATGCGGCTCCTAGAATATCAAGCAAAAACATTGTTTGCCGAATATAAAATTCCAATTCCAAAAGGGTTAACATCAACTAATATCGAACAGGGAAGAAAAGATGCCGCCATGCTTGGTTTCCCATTTGTGATCAAAGCTCAGATGGCAGTAGGTGGTAGAGGCAAGGCAGGCGCAATACAAAAATGCCAAAATGCAGACGAGTTTGAGTTAAAGTATCCAGAAATTATGCAAAAAGTTGTCAAAGGCGAAAAAACAAAAGCAATACTGCTTGAAAAAATGGCCGATATCAAAAAAGAACTTTATCTTTCATTATTTTTAAACAGAGGAAAAAGATGTTACACCATAATTGCGTCAGCAGACGGGGGTGTAGAAATTGAATCAGTAAAAAATCAAATTATTCGAGAAGTGGGTTTAGGGGATGTTGATACAAAAACTGCTCAAGAAGTGGCTCACACCATGGGTCTAAAAGACAAGACTGCCACAGAATTTGTAGACATACTACAAAAATTATCTAAAATTACTACAGAAAAAGAAGCAGAATTAGCAGAGATAAACCCACTTGCAATACTAGGTGATGGTTCAGTAGTAGCACTAGATGGTAAGGTCATAATTGATGATAACGCCATGTTCAGACACGACGAGTTACGCAGATTCCAAGAAGTCTCTGACCTTGAAGAACGTGCAGAAAAAAGTGGCTTTTCACTAGTGGAACTAGATGGAAACATTGCAGTTGTAGGAAATGGTGCCGGATTGGTCATGTCATCACTAGACATGTTATCAGATCATGGTGGAAAGCCAGCTTGCTTTTTGGATGTAGGTGGTGGTGCAACAACAGATACCGTTTATGAAGCGCTTACTTTGATTAGCAAAATGAAAAAAGTAAAAGGAATCTTGGTAAATCTCTATGGAGGAATTGTAAAAACCACAACGGTTGCAACCGCGTTTATCAAGGCATATGAAGACAAAATATTAGATGTCCCAGTCTTTGCAAGAATGTCAGGTGCAGAAGCTGACAAGTCAAAAGAAATGCTAAAAGGTTCTAGAACAAAGATGTTTGACACAGTTGAAGAAGCAATAAATGCGGCAGTAATAGAGGTAAACAAAATTGGTTGATCTTTTTGAACTGTTAATTGGAAAAGAAGGCGAGAAAGATTACAAGAAAAAGCCAGTAATCATACAGGGTATAACAGGTAAATTTGGATCTTTTCACGCACAACAAATGCTTGCATATGGAACAAACATTGTAGCTGGAGTAACACCAGGTAAAGGCGGACAAAAGTTTGAGCAGACACCAATTTACAATACAGTAAAAGAGGCAGTTGATGCAACAGGTGCCAAAATTTCAGTAGTCTTTGTTCCAGCAAAATTCTTTTTGGAAGCAGCCATTGAAGCACTAGAAGCTGGCATAAAATTACTTATTGCCATACCAGAGCACGTACCGGTAAGAGATTCCATGAAGACAATTGAGCTTGCCAAGAAAAAAGACGCCATTGTAATTGGACCAAACACACCGGGCATCATAATTCCAGGTGTTATGAAAATTGGAATCATGCCAGCATCTCCTTTTAAACCAGGCAGAATTGCAGTTTTATCACGAAGTGGAACTTTGATGTACGAGGTGTCATACAATCTATCGCTTGCAAATTTTGGCCAGAGCGTATGCCTAGGCATTGGAGGCGATCCAATCAATGGAACACCGGTAATAGAGGCATTTGAGCGAATTAGAAACGGAGCTAACATAGATGGCGTTGTAGTGGTAGGAGAAATCGGTGGTGACGCAGAAGAAATGCTCGCACAACATATCATTGATACCAAGTTTGACAAACCCGTTGTTGCATATATTGCAGGAAGAGCCGCGCCAAAGGAAAAAAGAATGGGTCATGCTGGTGCAATAATTTATGGAAATTATGGCTCTGCAGAATCCAAAGTCTCAATGTATGCTAAAGCAAACGTCCCAGTAGCAAAAAGGCCAGCCGAGGTATCAATGCTCTTGGCTGGAAAGCTTGACATAAAAGGTAGAATCAAATAGTGTCACAGAGAAGAAAGAGAAAATGCCAATAACAGATCCGCTAAAAAAACAAATTGCGCAAAAAGCAAGGCTTCACTTTAAGGTTTGTTTTGCATGTGGCGCAAAAAATCCAATTGGGGCAACAAGATGCCGCAAGTGTCACAATACATATCTGCGTCTCAAAAACAGAACACTTGGAGTTAAAAAGTAAATTTTTAATCCAATTTTTAATGTATAAAATTAAGATTTACCGCAGCCACAGTCATCTGACATGAATTTTAATTTATCATTTGCATCGTGTTTTGCTTGTTGATAATGTGCCATATTTAAAATACGTTCAACCGTTGACTTGTCATGCCAAGAGCCTTCAAGTGCAAACCAGCTCTCAATTTCATCAATGTTAAAAGTAGCGCCGCTTTCACGTATGTTTTGGAATATTCCTTTTATCAAGGTTTCATCATCAGGTTTTAGATGTTTTTTACTTGAAACTGACGTTGTAATTTCGTTTAAACTAATAATGATATTATTTGAAAGCGGCACATCAGGTGATTCTATAATATTCTATAAGAAAGTTTTTGAACCCTACATTTTCAGAAACAACAATTATCAAAGATGAGATTGATATACTAGTTTGTACTATCAAGAGACAATTAATATGAAATCAAAATCAATATGTGCGTTATTTGGTGTTTTATCGCTAGTGGCTACACTTTCATTAGCTCCAACAGTTTTTGGAGATGTACAGCTAGGCAACATGGGAATCACATCCGTAGGAAATATGCCTGTCATGTCCATGATGAAAGCCACGACTACTGATGGTTCAGAACAAGTCTTACTAACTTATTCGCCCAATCCCCCTTCAAGTGGACAACCACTCTCAATGACATTGTCCTTCACAGATGCCAAAGGAAATCTAATCAAACATCAAAACTATGCAATATCAATAATACAAGACGGAAATGAGATCTTTTCTAATATTGCTGGACACACGCATGCTGGCAATGACATGCAAATGACCAACAGTTTGATGTCTTCTAATCCTGTAGATATCAGAATAACACTAAATGGAATTGGATTACCTGGAACAGATCCATCTACTTGGACTGGTACAAAGGGCGAGGTGTTACTCTTTCATGGTACAACACAAAATGTGGTTCCAGAATTTGGTCCAGTTGCAGGTATGATTATTGCAATGTCAATTATTGGGGTAGTAGTAATAACAAGAAAATCCAAATTTTCTTTTTAAAAAATGATCTAACATTAGAATCATTCATAATTTAGAATCAGTATTTTTGGTTTCAATCTATATATTCAGGCAAACACAAACACCAATAGTTTGTTTATCATAAATTTCAAAAACTATGAGGAAATATCAGGTGCAAATGCCTCTAAACTAGCTAAAATAGCAGAAAAAATTTCAAAAAAATATAAAATAAAAATAGCTGTAGTACCACCACAACATCTTTTATCTGAAATTGCAAAGTATTCCATTCCTGTTTTAGCCCAACATGTGGATATTGCAAACACAGGCAGTACAACTGGATTCATAGTTCCAGAGATTATCAAAAAATCCAACATTAGTGGTTCACTGATAAATCATAGCGAACATCGCATTTCTGAAAAAGAGATCACAGAGTTAGTATCAAGGCTCAAAAAACTAGAGATGATTTCAGTAGTTTGTGTCAAGGACGTAGGTGAGGCAAAAAAATACGCCAAATTAAATCCAGATTATATTGCCATAGAACCTCCAGAATTAATAGGAACTGGCAAAGCGGTTTCACAAGAAAAACCCCAAGTAATTACAAAATCAGTCATGGCAGTAAAACAGGCAAAAAATTCCACAAAATTATTGTGCGGTGCAGGAATAATATCTGGTAAAGATGTTGCAAAAGCTATGCATCTTGGAGCTAAAGGAATCCTAGTAGCAAGTGGCATTGTCAAGGCAAAAAACTGGAATAACATAGTTGAAGAGTTTGCATTAGCCATTTCAGAAAACAAGAAAGAATGAGAGGCCAGATCAGGATATGGTATAATATGAAATCACTTACTCATTTTGTAATTTAATTTCATCAAATTTTTTCATAATTATGATGATTCTATTCTGGCATCAATGAACATTTTTGATATTTACTAGACTAATTTGGAGCAAATTTGTCTATGCATGCGTTCCATTACAAAATCGCTCATTTTTCCATCCAGCAGGTCAAAGGCATCTATTTCTATATCGCTTATGTTCCTCTCGCTTTTTTGGGGTTTATTATCCATATAATATAGTATAATTCGCATGGGATGAACCCTAGCGAGTCTTTTATGATTACACACTGATTTCCACATTTGGAAATAACCTCTTTTCCAATAAATCACAACGTGTGTATTCATACAATCAAACGGGGTAAATGACACCGTTATGATACTTCTTTGGACACCCAGAATTACTTTTTTGATGCCTTCTCTTCCCCCATGTCACTCACAATGAGATCCCCTTATTTTTTTCAACGAATTTCCCAGCTGAAAATGCATCTTCAATAATTCTAGAGTTTAATTCTATTTTTGTCATGTATGCCTTTTCTTGTAAATTCTGTCATTTTTTCTGATAATCTCTTCATCATGTATTGTCTTTAATCTAAAGAACCGTTTGGAATAAATGACAAAATTTCAGATAGTTCAGATACGATACTTGGTTCTTTTTTATTCTGCAAGTAAACTCGTTTATTTAAATATGGTATCCTTTATTATGCCATGTAATTTAATTACGAAGTGCTCAGTATGAAATCAGTTTATTTTTTCAATGAAGGCGATGGCGCTAATAAAAAATTGTTTGGTGGAAAAGGTGCAGGTCTAGCAGAGATGACAAAGCTTGGCCTACCAGTACCTCCAGGCTTTACAATTACTACCGAAGTATGCAACTGGTATTATAATAATGGCAAAAAATTACCACGCAAACTAATGAATGAAGTCAAGAAAAATATTGCAAAAATAGAAAAGAAAACAGGTAAAAGTTTTGGTTCAATTCAAAATCCGCTTTTGGTGTCAGTAAGATCAGGTGCTGCCATTTCCATGCCGGGAATGATGGATACAATTCTAAACTTGGGATTAAACGACAAAACAGTAATTGGTCTTGCAAAAAAAAGTAACAATCCAAGATTTGCATGGGATTCTTATCGCAGGTTTCTCCAGTTATTTGGAAAAGTAGTTTTTGGAATTAATGATGAAAAATTCAATGAGGTTCTAGAGAGGGTAAAGCATTCTCAAGGCATCCAAATAGACAGTGACCTTAACGAGGATTCTCTCAAAAAAATAGTCTTAGAATACAAAGCAATATGTGAAAATCATCTCGGAAAGCCATTTCCAGAGGATCCCTACAAGCAGCTAGAGTTAGCAATCGAGGCAGTATTTAGAAGCTGGATGGGAGAGCGAGCTATAGTATATCGAGAAAAATACAGGATTACAAAGGATGTCGCAAATGGAACTGCAGTAAATGTAGTTACCATGGTCTTTGGCAACATGGGAAATGATAGTGCTACAGGAGTTGTGTTTACACGAAACCCAGGAGATGGAACAAAAAAAGTATTTGGAGAATATCTTGTTAATGCACAGGGCGAAGATGTCGTAGCAGGAATACGAACTGGCCACCCAATTGATAATTTAGCAAAAGAATTACCAAAAACTTATGCACAGCTCATAAAAACATGTGAGAGGCTTGAAAGGCATTACAAGGAACCGCAAGACTTGGAATTTACAATGGAACAAGGCAAGTTCTACATGTTACAAACACGTTCTGCAAAAATGAATGCTATAGGAATGATTAAAACTTCTGTGGATATGGTAAAAGAGAAATTAATTTCAAAAGACAGGGCAATACTTAGACTACAACCGGAACAGCTAGATCAGCTCTTACACAAAACTATTGATTCAGTAGCAGCAAAAAATTATCCATCAATAGTAAAAGGAATTGCAGCATCACCAGGAGCTGCAACTGGAATAGTGGTGTTTGATGTAAAAAAAGCTGTAGCGATGGGAGAAAGTGGAGTCAAGGTGATACTTGTAAGAGAAGAGACAAAGCCTGAAGATGTACCTGCATTTTTTGCATCAGTTGGAATTCTCACTAGTCGGGGCGGAAAGACATCTCATGCTGCAGTTGTAGCACGTGGTATGGGCAAGCCTTGTATTGTCGGATGTTCTGATATGAAGATAGATTACGCGTCAAAAAAATTTCAGGTAGAAAATAATACAGTACTTGAAGGCGATGTAATCACAATAGATGGCAGTGATGGACGAGTTTTCATGGGCGAAGTACCAACAATAGAGCCCAAAATCACAGATGATTTTAGAACCATATTAAGATGGTCAGAAAAGATAAAGAGGTTAGGAATCAGAGCTAATGCAGATACTCCTGACGGAGCCAAGCTTGCAAGAGAATATGGTGCAAAGGGAATAGGCCTATGCAGAACAGAAAGGATGTTCAATGCTCAAGATAGACTTGGCCATTTTGTTGATATGATAATGACACAGACAATTGACGAAAGAAAGGCAGTGTTAGAAAAATTAATGGTTCTACAAAAAAGCGACTTTAAAGAAATTCTAAAAGCAATGGAAGGATATCATGTTACCATACGACTATTAGATCCACCGTTACATGAATTTCTCCCAAACATTGAAGAGTTGATCAATAAGATGCATTCACTTGAAAGACAAAACAATTCTAATGAAATTGAAATTACTAAAAAAATCTTTAATCGTGCAAGAGAACTTGCTGAAATCAATCCCATGATGGGTCATCGCGGTGTTAGATTAGGCATTACATTTCCTGAGATTTATGAGATGCAAATCAGAGCAATTTGCGAGGCAGCTGCCGAGCTTGTAAAAGAAAAAGTAGATGCGCATGCACAAATAATGGTACCGCAGGTTGGAATCGTCACAGAACTAGAGCAAATTAAGAAAATCTATGATCAGATAAAATCTGATGTGGAATCAAGATATAAAACAAAATTAAAGATAAACTTTGGAACAATGCTTGAAGTCGTAAGAGGATGCCTTACTGCAGATGAGATGGCCAAAACTGCTGAATTCTTTAGTTTTGGTACAAACGATTTGTCACAGGCAGTTTTTAGCTTTAGTAGGGAAGATGCAGAAGGCAAATTCCTTCCAGAATACCTTGAAAAAGAGATTCTTGTTGAAAACCCCTTTCAATCCCTGGATGTAAACGGAGTGGGAAGTTTAATGGAAATTGCCATAGCAAAGGGAAGGAGTGTCAAGCCAAATCTTGAGATTGGGATTTGTGGCGAACATGGAGGAGACCCAAACTCAATCAAGTTCTGCCACAAGGCAGGACTTAGTTATGTTAGTGCATCATCACATAGGATTCCAATTGCAATTCTTGCAGCGGCACAAGCTGTACTTTTAGATAAATTAGAAAAAAATAAATCAAAAACTATGAGATCAAAAAAGAAAAGATAGCACACCAGTACGGATTTGTTTTTTATTTATGCCATGCTTGTGCAATAGATTGCACTTGTTCAATTGATTTTTTCAGATTAGCTGACTTGACATCATCTCCTGCATTCATGCCCTCTGCCAGTATTCCTTGAACATCAGAATATCCCATGAATTGAAATTCAAGCTTTGTTAGCGACAATGCATGTTCCCATGCTGCCATTGGCTCTTTGCTATAAAATCCTCCACTTGACACTAGCACCAATGCCTTTCTGTCATTCATCAGACCAACATAGCCGCCATCTTTTACATCCCATGTCTGACCTTTTAGCATTACAGAATCAAACCATGCTTTGACAGGTGCGGGCATTGAGAAATTATTCATTGGAAAGGCAACTACCACAATATCAGCTGATTTTAGCTGCTCTGTCATACGATCAATTTTTGACATTAGTTTTTTCTGTTCTGGCGTGAGGTTATTCCCAAGATAATTACGTTGAATATAGGCTAGCAAATTCTCTTCCAAAAACATATCAGGCACATCACTACAAAGATCAAGCTCTTCAATCTCAGAATTTTTTATCTTTTCTCTATATGCATCCAATAACTTTTTCGTACTGGATCTTTCATTACGTGGAGTGTATTTTACTAAAAGTGTTTTCATTAATTTATCATGCCTAGATTTTTCCTAATTAACTTTCCCACATTTCTTATTGTCACACTACTAATCCCAGATGCATCAGCTATTTTTTTCTGAGTTACCCTCTCTTCGTTAATGACAGAGGACAGGTAAAGTGCTGAAGCTGCCAGTGACATTGGGTTTTTTCCCTCAGTAATTCCTTTTTCTTTTGCTTTGGACAATATGTCTAGTGCGCCTCTTTTTGTTTTCTCATTTAGACCCACAGTACTTGATATCCTAGTTACAAAATCAGTTGAATCATAAGATTCCAATTGTAGCCCTAGTGTGTTAAATAATATTCTATAATGTCTTGAAAGATCTTTGACTGTTATGTTTCCAGCACTTGCAATATCCTGTAGCGTTCTTGGTGCATTTGTTTCCCTGCATGCAGCATAAAGTGATGCTAGTATTATTCCTGCAATGGTTCTTCCTTGAGTAATTTTTTTTGTCAATGCTTTTCTGTATAGATAAGCTGCTCTTTCTACAATCGTATCAGAGAGGTCAAGTTTTGATTTTAATGTATTAAGAATCACAAATGCTGATCTCAAACTTCGTTCAGTTGAATCAGTTTTACTTCTACTGTCCCATGTTCGTAGTCTATTGAAAGTGTATTTCATGGATGATGATATTGAATTACCTGCCGCGTCTTTGTCTTTAGAGCCAATTACTGTGGACAGACCCTTGTCATCTATGGATAGAGTTGATCCTATTCCAGTCCTACTCCTCTCATTGTACTGTTCCAAACTAAACGAATGCTGTTCAGGACCTGAATCTTCAACTTTGTCTACTAGGACCAATCCACAACTGCCACAAAAAATCTCACCGCGAATACTGTCAGTAATCAGTGGTCCGTGGATCCCATTATTTTGGGTACAAATTTTTGGAGATTTGCTTGACTCCTCATGGACTAGTACTTGCTTGTTGGGTTTGTTTTTCACTATCATTTGTATAGTTACTATACACATGTAACTATTTAAACAGGTAAGTGAGTTTGCTGAAACCAGATTAACTTGTAGTAAGTTTCTATTATGATAAAACAGTTTACAGATTAATTTATTTTAGAATTTCCGGCGGTTTTTCAAAGACTTGTTTGTATGTTCGCGGCTTGCCATCCTTGAATACTTCTTTTGAACAGTATTGCATAGAGAAGGCTGCCATCTGTTCAAGTATTGGTTTTAGCGCTTTACCTTTTTTTGTTATGGTGTACTCAATTTTTACTGGTGTTCCAGGAAAAACACTTCTATCTATTATGCCATTTTTTTCCATTTCACGCAATCTCGCAGAAAGTGTTTTTGGGTTTATCCCTTCAATTGAATCAAGAAACTCGTTAAATCTACTCTGACCAAGCTGTGTCATATTACGTAAAATGTGTACGGTGAATTTTTTTCCAATTATTTTAAAAGTATTATCAATTGGACACGCCTTCATGCTATCCAGCAATACCTTGCATTCTTCTTCTTTCAACTTACCATATCCTCACTTGATTTCATTATTATCACTTTCCAATTTATATAGTTACCTTTGTATAGTTAGTATAGAAAATAGAGGTGATAAGAAGATAGAAAACCAAGTACAAAACAAAGATGTTCATACAAAAGAGATCTCATCAAACAGGTGGGAAGACGAGGTAGTAAAATCCAAGATTCCTGTCTTTGTTGACTTTTGGGCACCATGGTGTGGACCATGCAGAGCAGTAGCTCCAATAGTCGAAGATATTGCAAGTGAATATTCAGGCAAGGTAAGTTTTGTCAAAGTAAACGTAGACCAGAACAATGAGATTGCATCAAAGTACAATGTCTTTAGCATACCTACCTTAGCGGTATTTAACAAGGGAAATCTTGTTTCACAGCAAGTAGGAGTAAGCTCAAACGCAAAAACATCTCTCAAAAACATGATAGAAAATGCCTTAAAGAAAATTTAGACATTTTATCTATTTTTTATTCTAAAACAATCTTCACAAATCCGGATCTGCTTACCATCATGACTTGAATCAGTCAATACAAGATTCCGGTGTAATTTGCAGAGCGGACACAGTCCAAAGCTCATAGGTTCTTAATGTGCCCTTTCTAATTAAATTTAGTTATGACAATTTGGCTTTTGCCAAATGGTTGAAATTGTTAACTTTGCTGCATGGATTCCTTCGTAATCCTGTCTATGTTTCTTATTTGTGAACCGCTATGTTGCCTATTGATAAGGTACCGC
>DASSAF010000273.1:0-11538 GCA_035685565.1 Nitrosopumilaceae archaeon
ACATGCATTTCTACCAACAATTGGTGTGATAACTCCTGCCCTACCAATATCATCATCTCTATCAACACAAATTACTAGTAATCTACTAGTCCTGCCCTCAATAGTGTTTTGTTGTAGATTAGTCTCTTTTATTGACATGATATATACAAAAATTGTATTTCCTATTAATTAATCTAATTTATACACGATCAAACCATTGTTATTAAAAAATTTGACTCAAAAAAATCAACCATCTCATGGTTTTGTCTCATTAGCCTTTATTGCATAGATTTCAGATTCCTTTTTCATAGAGTCCAACTTTTGTAGCTCGTCTTGAAGATCGTTAATTGAGACGTTGCCTTTGACCTTGTTTGCGATAACTATGGTCTCTGTTAGATAGTCATTGTACTTTTTTAGGGCTTCACCATAATTGAGGTAACTCTCACGCCATTCCTGAGGGGCTCTGCTTTCTATTATTTCAGATAAGAGAGAATCTATTTGTGAAGAAGATGTTTGGGCTCCTGTTATAAAATCATCAGGAGAAAGAGAACCAATAAGCATGTTGTTTAGCTCGTTACTAGTCTCATTGATTATTATGCCCTGTCTTTCTTTGATACTTTCTAACTCACTATTATAATCAGAAATGAGAGGACCAGAGTTTGAGTGTTGGGGAATTAACCATAATGAAAAACTGGCAGCGGTTATTATGCAAAGTATTATCGCGGTAAGGATTATACCTTTTTTTGTTGCCACCCCTCCCTCGTCATGCAATGAAGGTTAAAAGCATAACTGATTCTGACATAATTTTACATCTCATTAGGTACAAATTTGCTAATTTATGAAAGTTGGATCATTTACTCATTAGAAATAACAAAAAATTCTATAAAATGTTAGAATTTCTATATATCTCAACTAATAAGTAAATTGTAAAAATTCATGAGCCTCTAGCGTATAGTGAAATAATTTTTACATCGTCTTCCTAAATACAACTTCATTCGTAAACATGTGAAATGACTACAGCATACTGCGTAAAATGCAGGAAGAAAGTCGAGATAGCTGGTCCAAAGGAAGTTAAGCTAAAAAACGGTCGACCTGCAGTAAAGGGCACATGTCCAAAATGTGGCACTAACGTTTTTCGAATAGGAAAGCCTTAGGGACCATTTTCTTCTTTTTTAAACTAAATCAATATAGGTAGGCCACCAGCGAGTTCTGTTATTGGCAAAAGGCGAATATGAAAAACTCCTAAAAAAAATTCAGGATAAGATTTCTGAAAATAAAAAAGATACTGGTTCTAGGTTTGAGCTTCCACCAGTTGACATAATGTGGCAAGGTAATAGAACATTTTTCCGAAATTTTGCTGACTTTCCAAAGCTTCTAAGGAGGGATCCAGAAAAAGTTCTCCAATATCTTTCAAAAGAGTTTGCATCGCCAGTTCAAGTAGCTGGTGATAAAGCGGTATTCGTAGGGAAAAAAGATCCTCATGATTTTACTATGCTTTTGACAAGATACGTAAAAGAATACTTGGAATGTCCAACCTGCAAAAGTCCTGATACTAGAGTGGAAAAATCAAATAGGCTAACTTTCCTAGTATGCGAAGCATGTGGTGCAAAATCCTCACTTAAGGGTCCATACGCATAATGGCGTTTGCAGTACGAACAGTTGTTTATCAACAAAAAAGGATGCTGAATATTTGTGATGTCGATCTAGTTGGAAGAACTCTTACAAAATCCGATTTAACATTAAACATTAGCCAAAGTTATTTTGCAGAACGAATTGTTGAGAAGGAGGAAGCAGTAGAACTTTTGAAAACATGTTCAATAATAAACATGGTAGGAAAAGAAACTATTTCTTTATCTACCAAAATTGGAATAGGATCTTCAAAAGGTGTAAAAGAAATTGAAGGTATTCCATTTCTTTTAGTTTTTAAATTCTAACAAAACACCACAATTATATACGTTCGAGAGGATCATTTTTTGATCATAGTGGGAAAACGTAAAGTTCTAAACGAAAGTGAACTTAAAGAAATGAAATTACCAGAGGAATACGAACTTCTTGGTAGAGTTATCAAACTTTTAGGTAGTGATCATGTTTTGGTCAAATGTACTGATGACAAAACACGGATGGGTAGAATTCGTGGGAAACTAAAAAGAAAAATCTGGATACGTGATAATGATGTTGTTACAATTGCACCATGGGATTTCAAAGCAGATGAGAAAGGGGATATTACTTGGAGATATACTCTATCTCAAGTTGACTGGTTGAAAAATAACGGTCATTTACCAAAAGACTTCTAACATATTCGTAACCAATTTTACACGGTAAATTCAATTTATGATGTTGTCAGATGAACTTGGAAAAAAACTAGCAGAACGAATTGATCATAAAGTTCTTGCAAATGAGAGAAGAGGTAAATCATACAAAGGTGTATTTGATAGAAATAAAGTTGTAGATGATGTTCTAGACAAAACTACAATAATGATCTTATCAAAGATGATAAATTCTGGAATTATATCATATGTTAACGGAACAATTGGTTCTGGTAAAGAATCCAAGGTGTATTGGGCGGTGGATCCTTCTGGAAGAGATATTGCCCTGAAAATATATCTTGTAACTGCTACTAATTTTAAAAAAAGACTTCCATATCTTATAGGGGATCCAAGATTCTCAAGTATAAAAAAAGGAACCAGAAATATGGTAGAGCTTTGGGCCAAAAAGGAATTTAGAAATTTAAATCAATGTGTCAAGGCTGGTATTCCAGCAGTAAAACCTGTTAGCTTGATAAAAAATGTATTAGCTTTAGAATTTGTAGGAAAAGGAGGAGTGCCTACGCCTACCTTGGTGGAAACTGAAGTTACTTATGACGACTATAAGCAATCCATCTCGATTATTTCAGATCTTTATACCAAGGCTAGATTAGTACATGCTGATTTCTCTGAATATAACGTCTTTAAGACTGAGCAAGGTTTGATCGTACTTGATTTTGGCTCCTCAGTTGATATAAGACATCAAAATGCAAAAGAATTCCTTGAAAGAGATATTAAAAATATAACTAATTTCTTTGTTAAAAGAGGTTTGACAGTCGAGAATCCATCTGATATACTTGAGAGGATAATGAATTGAGTTTTGAAAAGATTATTCTTATTCCACTTGATCGAATTGGCGCGTTAATTGGTAAATCAGGAAAAGTAAAATTAAAAATAGAAAAAATATGCTCAGTTACAATTGATATAGATAGCGAAACAGGTGAAGTAACTATTAGAGGGACAGGAAAAATAGAAGATATGCTTCCTTTCAAGGCTGAAGAAGTTGTTATGGCAGTAGGCCGTGGATTTTCTCCTGAAAAAGCAATGCGACTTTTACAGGGTGAAAATGCATTACATGTTATAGATTTAAGAGAATTTGGAGGTAGATCTTCTTCCCAGATTGAAAGGATAAAAGCAAGAATAATTGGAGAGGGTGGTAGAGTTAGAAAAAATATGGAACAACTTAGCGGTGCAAGTATCTCAGTTTATGGACGTACAGTAGCAATAATTGGGGAAGGGAATCATCTAAGAACAGCAGTAGATGCCATTACTACACTTTCAAGTGGAAGCACACATGGAAAAGTTTACAACGACTTACAGGAAGCAAGACGCAGAGAAAAACTAGAAAGATTGCAGCTATGGGAGAACGGAAATGTCTTTGACTAAGGAAACCTTTAGCCAGATCTCACCAAGTGAGTTTTTTTATAGGAATAGAGATCTTGCAGGTTTTAGTAATCCTACAAGATCGCTATATACATCAGTTAGAGAATTTGTTGAAAATGCATTAGATGCATGTGATCAAAAGAAAATTTTACCAGATATCCATCTGTCAATTAAAGCAGTAGATGCTGAACAACCTGATCCTAAACCATACATACTTTCAGTAAAAGACAATGGCCCTGGTATTGAACCAAAACATGTACCGCTCGCATTTGGAACTGTTCTTTATGGCTCAAAATTCGGATTAAAACAAGCCAGAGGTATGTTTGGACTTGGAGCAACAATGGCTATACTGTATGGTCAGATTACAACAAACAAGCCAGTTATTGTAAAAAGTTGCGCTGATGGAAAAACACAAGATGAATTTGTAATGTTACTTGATATACAAAAAAATAAACCGGTTATACAAAAACATACCACAAAAGAAGCTTCAAAAACTGGGCTTTCAGTTAGCATTGTGCTAGAGGGAGACTATTCAAAGGCAGGAACTAAGATTCGTGATTATGTGTCGCAAACATCCCTGATCACTCCATATGCTTCTATAACATTTGAAGATCCTTCTGGAGAAAAATCTCATTTTCCCAGAATTGTAAAAGAAATGCCACCTCCACCTACTATAATAAAACCACATCCACATGGCATTGATGTAGAGACAATTAGAAGAATGATAGTAGACACTCACTATCAAATACCAATTGTTGATAATAATATGATTACAAAAGTTCGAAGTGAACTTGGATTGCAGAAAAAGAATCTTAATTCAAAAGGTATAATGGAACGAGCACAGAAAAAATGGTCAGGTCTTTCTAGGCCTGTAAGAACAATTGTTGCAATGATGTCATTTCTCAATTTAGATTTTGATGGATTGAGCAAAATTCGCATAGATGATCTTGATGTTGCAAATAAAAAACTTGCATATTGGAAGTTTGGTGAATCTAAAGCGCAGGTAGTTGAATTAGACTCAGAGAGTCCATATTACAAACAACTAGCAAATACCGTACAGGGAGATACCTTACATGCCTTTTTGACAAAAAGATTCCAGCGTGTTGGACCAACAACCGCAGATAAATTCTGTGAATTTGCCAAATTTAAATCTGAAAAAAGAATTGGCAGTATGACTAATGACGAACTTGTTAAACTTGCTGACGCACTTCAAAAATTTGAAGAATTTCTGTCTCCCGATCCAAGTTGCCTTGCACCACTTGGAGAAGAACCACTGTCAAAAGGAATAATGAAATTTTTTAATCCAGAATTTGCATCTGTTATTCAGCGAAGTGCCTCTGCTTACTCTGGATTTCCATTTGTAGTTGAGATGGGAGTAGCATATGGAGGAGATATTCCGCCGGCAGGACTCAAGGTATATCGCTTTGCCAACCGTATTCCACTTCTTTATGATGAAGGAAGTGATGTTGTCCTTAAAATTGTAAATGAAATGGATTGGAGTCGTTATAAAATTAAGGGAGATCCACCCCTTGTTATTGTTTCACATATCTGTTCTACTAGAATTCCATATAAAACGGTAGGAAAGGAAAACGTTGCAGACAGACCTGAAATAGAACGCGAACTTAAAAATGCATTACAGTATTTGGCAAGAAAATTAGCTGTACATATGTCAAGACAAGGAATGGCAGACATGGCAAAAAAAAGGGCCAACCTATATTCAAAATATATTCCACTTATTGCACAATTTGCAACTGAGCTTTCTGCAAACAAAAAAGAACCAAATTATAAACAACTAATAAAGAAGGGAAGTGAACTTGAAGAACAACAAATCTAAAACAGCTAAAACCGCAGAAGCAAGAAAGGAAAAATTACTTTCTACCCTAAAAAGTCAAGGTCTTACAATTTATAATGATTTGGAGAATGGCAAATTTCCACAATTTTCAATTCCAAGTAGATCTGTTAGCAATATAGTGTATGATAAGAAATTAAGACAATACATTCTTGGCAATTCTAGTGCAGTTCGAAGTGCAAGAAACATGTCACAACTTCGTTCATACACACAACTTTCATGGCTTTCATTTTTTGTAAACAGACTAGTAAAAGAAGGAAAATCCTCCACCTTAAGAGATATTTATTATTCGTCACAAGCTTTTGAAATTGATTTTGAAGATCAGCCGGAATCTGATAATATAATAGTTGATCTTGAGGCTTTACTCTCATTTCCTAGAGAAGACTTTCATATTTTTCCTGAAGAACGAAGTAGTGTTTTTGGGGATCTGACAATAGAATATACTGTACCTGGATATGAAGGAAAGAGAGTTAATCTTTCTGATCATCCTGACGGATATCTAATAGGACCAAGCCTTAGCAGCGCAGAATTGATAGATACAAGTGCTGAGCTTGTGATTGCGATAGAGAAAGGTGGTCTTTTCACAAGATTTGTGGAAGAAAAAGTTCACAAAAAATTCAAAGCAATAATTGTTGATACTGCAGGCCAAGCACCACGTTCCACCAGGGCTCTTCTGAAAAGACTCAATACAGAACTGGGATTGCCAGTTGTAATATTGGCAGATGGTGATGTATATGGTGAACACATCGCTATGGTAATAAAATCTGGATCTGCAAATGCTGCCCATTTAAGAGAATTAACAGTTCCTGATGCAAAATGGCTTGGTGTATGGGCTACAGATATTGAAAAATACAAACTCCCAACAATACCTATGACTGAATCCGACATTAAGAGAATATATGATTTGCAAAAGGATCCTCGTTATCAAGAGGGAAATTGGAAGACACAACTGGAAGTTTTCTTAAAACTAAAACGCAAAGCTGAGCTTGAAGCCTTTTCGAAATACGGACTGACAAATATCACTGATAAATATCTACCAGAAAAATTAGAGTTATCAAAGAGCCTCTAATTTTTTAATTCTTAGTGTAAGAACTCCATTTCTGTACTTAAAATCATGAATTCCCATATCTGGGGTGGCTTCTATGGGCACTTCTTTAGAAAATTTGCTTGATCCCCTTATGTATAAAATTCCATCAATCAATCTAACTGTAACTTGATCTTCTGGTCCAGGTACTTCTGCTACAAATACTAATTCCTGATCTCCTTTTATCAAGTCATATACCCAATTCTTTGTATCCGTCTCTTTCGTAGTATATTGTGGTTGTGTATCCTTTGTCATCTTCTTCAGCACTCTCACCCAGTAAATCATAATGGCAGCTGTAACGCCTATCAAAATAAAGCTGACATATCCTTCTGAAGCTCTCAAAGACATAATGTACACTGCCCCAAGAAATAATAGCACCATTAATGGTATTATAAAATCAAGAGATTTGTCATTTGAATATCTATTTTTGTAGCTTGCCAAGGTTTTCTGTATATTCCACCATTGCACCAAATATAAAGGATCTTTGATTTTTTACATCTGGTAAACCTATTAGACTTGAGTTATTTTATTGATTTAATTTCTAATTAAATTATGAAATACTTTGTAAAATATTTTAGGTAGTTTCCCATCGCTTGAACAATCTATGATCGATATCAAATTGATCTAAACATTTTCCAACAATGTGATTTAATACATCATCTATTGTTTTTGGTCTATTGTAGAATCCTGGCATTGCAGGTAGAATGATCACTCCTATCCTTGCTAGTTTTAACATATTTTCCAGATGGATGCTTGTAACTGGTGTTTCACGTGGAACAAGTATCAATTTTCTTGACTCTTTCATCGTTACTCCAGCTGCTCTTGCAACCAAGGTTTCTTCATAACCATTTGCTATACTTGAAAGTGTTTTCATACTGCATGGAATTACAATCATTCCATCTGTTTTGTGGGTTCCACTTGAAACACTCGCGGCCATATTAGAGTCGTCAGAATAGTGATCTGCAAGAGATTTCACATATTTGAAATCATATTCTGTCTCTAAAACAAGACATTTTTTTGCCCACTCTGTCATGATTAAATGAATTTCCACATCACATTTCTTTAAAACTTCAAGCATTCTTATTCCATAAAGGATGCCAGAACTACCCGTGATTCCTATGATTAACCTCATACTAAAACTGCTCTAGTTTAATATTTAATTCCAACGATACAATGCATGCCTCATCTTTAATTACATCATGATTTTCTCAAACGTTATGAGTGTGAATTTGAATAATGTTGAAGAAAAACTTGTATCAGAGCTTAGACTTTCGCCAATTCAAACAAAGGTGTTTGTTTTGGTTATAAAAAATGGCAAAATGTCATCTGAAACTATTGCAAAAAAATTAGAAATATCTGATTCAGAAGCACTAGAAACTGCACAAAGTCTAGTTGAACTTGGTGGTTTTATTGATATTACAACGACAGAATTTGAATCAACACATCCAAGATTTGCAGTTGTAAATATGTACAGACGTATGTGTCAAAGAGAAAACATTCAATTTAAAAAAAACATACTTGTCGATAACATATCAATTGTTTTAGAAAAGCCATATGATGATGCAAGAACTAAATAGAACCATATCTGGAGAAGAAACAATGTCAACAGATCAAGAGACATGTAAACATGAAATAGTTTATTTTGGTGTTACAAACATAAATTATGAAAAAAGAACAATTGGTTCAGTCGATGTCTGGCGGTGCGTTAAATGTAAAAAAATATTTTGTGAAGAAAAACAACTGGGAATTGAAAATATAGTAGATTATGTAGGAATGCCAAAAATAGACAAAGATCAAAAATTGGCAGTTCTTTTATGTAATTTAAAAAAACATAAAGAAAAATGGAAGCTTGTAAAGATTAGAAAAGATGATGAGATCCAACATGAATGTCTGGATGAGAAAGTAATAAAGCTCAAAGTAAATGACTTTAAAATTCAGGATGAAAAACACTGGAACTTTCTTATAGAAAATTCTGTTAACAAGGCAATTGAAATTTAGGGTTTATTCATGAATATCAGGGTTCATATCAACAACGTTCATGGAAGTCAAATAGCCGCTAAAATTACCGGTGTTTTTACCCTTGATGAACTCTATTCGTTTAGATTCAATGCTATTGCATTTGGAAGAATTGGAGGCCATAATATTGGAGCAAAAATTCCTAAATCTACTCAGAAAGCAATTACCAAATTAGGTTACAATGTAGATGAAGTGATTAACGAACTTCAACAAAAATTGGTTCATGGAGATATTACTTTGCCAGAGGGACTCAAAAAAGAAACTTTTGCCGACAGTTAAAACTGAGCCTCTGTTAACGCCTTTTCACAAGAACAATTTCTTTGTGGTGGTATTAAGTCAGGAATAATAGAGAGAATTTTCTTTGTAGTTTCAACATTTTTTGATAATGTTTCCAAAACTTCTTTTGCAGTTACTGGCTTATCTGCCCATACATCATAATCTGTGACAGTTGAAATTGAAGCATAGCATATTTGAGCTTCCCTGGCAAGCTGACATTCTGGTACCAAAGTCATGCCTATGATGTCAGCTCCTATTACTTCCTTATAGAATTTTGATTCAGCTCGTGTTGAAAACCTAGGTCCTTCTATGCAAACATATGTGCAATTTTCGTGAATCTTTAGATTTATTCTGTCTGCAGATTTGCTTATTGCATCTTGAAGTTCTGGGCAAAAAGGATCTGCAACAGATATGTGAACTACCCTCTCTCCTTCAAAAAAAGAATACTTTCTTGACTTTGTAAAATCAATAAATTGTGATGGTAAAACAAAATCTCCCGGTTTGAGATCTGGTTTTAGGCTTCCCACTGCTGAAGGTGCAATTATTCTCTTTATACCCATTTCTTTGAAAGCCCAAATGTTAGCTCTGAAATTGATTAAATGAGGTGGAATTGTATGCTTTCTTCCATGTCGTGGCATAAATGCAACTTTTTTGCCTTTGAAAAGTCCTACTGTTATAGAATCCGAAGTCTTTCCAAATGGAGTATCAATAGTAATTTCTTTGCTTTCAGTCAGGAGACCAGAATCATAAATTCCGGTTCCGCCAAAAATGCCTATTTCTGCCTGTTCCATTAGTATTTCACTAGCGATTCATGCTTGTAACTTTTAATTTCTTTTGAACCTTTTAGATCCGTTAATTCTATTATGAACGCAAATCCAGTTACGATGCCACCTATTTTCTCAACTAGTTTAGCTGCAGCTTTTGCAGTTCCGCCAGTAGCTAGTAGATCGTCACAAATGAGGACTCTTTGTCCTTTTTTTATAGCATCATTTTGAATTTCCATTGTAGCACTTCCATATTCTATGTTGTATGAAATTTTCTTAGTGGCTCCCGGTAATTTTCCTTGCTTACGTATCATTATCATTCCTTTGTTATATCTTAATGCAAGTGCACAAGCTAGAGGAAAACCTCTTGACTCAATTCCTGCAATTAAATCAATCTCATTTGTATGGTAAAGTCTAGCAAATTCATCTACGACTAACGAGAGAGCAGATGGGTCTCTTAGTAGTGGACTGATATCACGAAACAAAATTCCTTTTTTAGGAAAATCTGGTATTTCTGCAATTTTTTCTTTAAGATTCACATTATGACTGGCACTAGGTGGATATAAAAAATATTTCTAATTAAAAATCTCATTATTGGACACTTATGTTTGTAGTTGCTTGACCTGTTGCAGATTTTACCTGAATTGTATAAGATCCTGGACTGAAACTGAGAGGTATCTTCCATATTGTACTAAAAGCTCCTACATTTGTTGATGATATGTTCAGAGATACAAGTTGTGTACTGTTAGTACCAAGCACGTTGATGATTACATTGGCATCATTACCAGCAGCAGTGCCAGAAATAGTGACAATGTCCCCTCTGACATAAATTGGCGGAACCCTGTCAAGCTTAACACTTATTCCTTCATGACCTGATTTTACTGTAATAGTAAGACTTGTGTGATTAATACCACTTGATGCCTCAAGCTTCCAAATTCCCGGTGTGCCATCTCCAGGAATTCTAAAGTCTATTGAGGAAAAGATTCCTGCTTTGTCACTGAAGGTCTCTTCTGATTTGACAATAGCACCATTGGGATCAGAAAGAGTGACTCTGATTATACAATTTGGGTTAGACTTGCCTAGTGTTATGATATTGTCTCCTAAGAGATATGTGTCCTTTACAGTGTTCATCGTTATTGCTCCACAACCAGTTTGGAGACCGATTGCAAAATTTGCTGCCACCTTATCATTTCCTCTAGTAATTACAGCTGAATATATCCCAGGTGTGTATGATGTGACATTAAATGGATAAGCGACAAATCCATCAGGTCCTAACAAAACAGTATCTGAAAACTTTTGTTTGCCAGATGGATCTACAATCACTAAATTAAGAGTTGAAGTGGGTGGACCTGATACACTGATAATAGGCTTCTCTGAGTTTTGATAGTTTAGTTTGTCCATTGAAAGTGTAAGCTGTGGCACTGGAGGTTCACCAACTCCAAAGTAGACAATAACTTCGTCGGTTCCTTGTGAGGCTGTTATTATGTAAGTACCCTTTACTGCTCCAACATCAACTGGATAAGCTATTGCCAATTTTCCATCAGATGTAACATTGACATCCTTTGTAAAGATCTGATTCCGGGAAGGATCATTAATTCTAAGTGTTACGGGTTGATTGGAAATAGATGTACCATTAATTACTATGGTTTTACCAGGATCAACTTCTTGTTGTGATGTTGAAAGTATTATCTGATGAGTTGTTATTATGTTGTGAGCTTTAGATACCTTGTTTTTGCCATCAGAAACTATTACAGTATATTCTCCAAAAGGCGTATCTATGGGAACTGTAGTAGTATAAGAATAATGGCCAGTTTTATCGGCGGTTGTTGTAAAAGTTGTAACCGTATTACCGTTTGAATCTAATACTGTTATAGTCAAAGTACT
>DASSAF010000274.1:0-9071 GCA_035685565.1 Nitrosopumilaceae archaeon
TTGGATTATTCGTAAGCACTCCAAGATTTATTCCAGCAGAAGTTGTCGATGGTCCAAATGTCTGCTTTGCACCTGAGGTATAGTTTTCACTTTTATTTTTTACAATTACATTTGTTCCAATGCCAATTTTTACATGTGCTGTTGAGTTTGTTACTGTTGTATTACCCGCTTCTCGTACTATGTATTGAGAAGAATTAGTATCTCCATTAATTGAATTTATAGTGGCAGCAGCCTCGAACGAATGAGCTCCTAAAAATGATGCTAGTGATATGATAGAAACAATTCCTAACAAAACGATTTCAATATGAAATTTTTGTTTCATGACGTTTCCATTTGTGGAATTTGTTATTAAGTCGCGCTCACTGTTTGGTAAGTACTTATCAGTACTTACTGATCGATATTTACTGATCGATAAGTATCAAAATGAAACAAAAAATCCACGATCTACAATCCAATCAAATGTTATATAACATCTCTAGGATTTCTTTGCCTTTTTGTGTTATTATTACGTAACACATGTACAGTGTCATTAGAATTTCAAAGAATCGTTGGATTAAATTCCATCGAAGAAATTAGTGATTTAGTTTATTGGTATATTATGATACAGTCAATGTTGATGTACCAACACTTGTCCTATGAGTACTATCCCCTGAATAAGTTGCCGTTATTGTGACTGTACCAACAGTTGATGGCGCTGTATATGTAATGGCACAAGTACTTACACTAGTAGAAGAACCAAATGGCGCTAATGTACATGTGCCGGAACTGAAGCTTCCTCCAGCACCGCCATCACTCCATGAAACTGTACCAGTCGGGTTGGTCTTTGTACTACTTTTATCACCGACCATTGCATGAAATATTATGGACTTGCTAACAGTTGTTGTCACAGGATTTGGTACGACTTTGGTTCCAGTCGAATGACATGCAATTATGATCGGATTACCTGATACTGTATTGCCGTGAAATGAACTGCCACATGAATCTGTGATGGTTCCAGAGTTGTTGATCACGCTATTGTTGTTGATTCTACCACCTGAATTGTTGTTGATTGTGCCACCTGAATTGTTGTTTATGATACCGGTGTTGACAATGATACCACCTGAATTGTTGTTGATTATCCCTATGTTAGCAATGGTGCCACTGTTATTGATGGAGCCAGTGTTATCTATATAGAAAGAATTGTTTATGCGGCCAGAGTTCATGATGGTACCAGTGTTAGTAATAGTAGAACCGAGATTATTGATAGCACCGGCATTCTGAATGGTTCCGGAGTTGGTCACAGCAAAGGAGTTGATAGTACCAGAGTTGGTGATGGTTCCAGAGTTGGAGAGAGTTAGGGTGACATCTAACTTAACACCGGAAGCAATCGTCAATGTGTCGCCTGAATTAATTGTAAGATTACCTATGGAACATGTTGTAGAATTAGGAAACCATGTTCCGCCTATTGCTTGACACGATGCCAGATCAGACAGGACAAAATTTGTTGCATGTGCATCTTGTATCGAAAAACTTAGAACTAAGAGAGATGCAAAAAGCAAAACTGCTACATGTAATGTCTTTTTCATACCCAACCACCTGCTAGAGATGCGTATAGCAATCTAATAAAGTGATCCGAGGTAATTGTTAATTGATCTGCCGTTAATGTTTGCTGATTACATGAAATTCTTGTAACATTGCTGCCCGAAATTTCGCCATAGTTATAGACAATTCCACCGCAGCTGTCGTTGATGATCCCGGAGTTTGTGATGACATCAAAGTTGTCAATAATGTCAGAGTTACCGATTGTACTACCCGGGTTGTTAGTTACTACACCATAGTTGATAATGGTACCAGAGTTGTTGATGGTGCCATTTGAGTTGTTGATGAGGTCACTTTCCTGGATGATTGTGCCGCCTGAGTTATTGTTGATGGTCCCGTTTGAGTTGGTTATTGTTCCAAAGTTATCAATAATGCCAGAACTGCTTATTGTCCCAAAGTTTTTGATTATACCATCATTGAATAGTTCCACACCAGCATTAATTTGTAACACATCACCAGCATTAATTGTAAGATTAACTACTTCACACTCTGAGAAAGTAGGATCCCAGATTCCATTCAAGGAAACACATGATGCCTGATCAGACAGGACAAAATTTGTTGCATGTGCATCTTGTATCGAAAAACTTAGAACTAAGAGAGATGCAAAAAGCAAAACCATTACGTACATTTTTTTATGTACTACGCCCGATATCATATCAATACAAATTGAATAAAGTGTTCTCATTGCGATCTCCCAAGACTCATTGCTTCACTGATGGTTCCGTTATTGTTGTTAGAATGCGAGCTGTCACTTATCAGACCAAGTGTAGTTCCATCATATTTCAAACTCCCTACAAAATTCGTGGAATTCTGTTTTAGCCAAAATGATGCCAGACCATTTTTCAAGTTCAAGTTCGAATTGGCGTCTATCCATGGGGTAAGACCCTTCACTGTTGATATTGTAAAAGTTGTTCCCCAGTGACCAGATGTTGCGTTGAAAGTGTTTGCACTTAGCTGGTTGCTTGTCGATGTTGCCCACACAAAGAGGCCAACATTGTTACTTGGATTCCATTGATAATCCATGGGTCTTGAGTTGACTGATTCTGCCGCTGTGGGGACCTTTACCCATGCACCAAAATTATAGTTGTTATCAGCTATACAAAATATGTTGTTTTTGTTGTCTAGCTCACAGAATTGCGTAAAGTTCGATGCAGCCGCAGGATTTGTCCTGAATGTTAGAAACTTCACCTGTTTTCCCGTAATAGAAGTGCTAGGGTTGAACGTCTTTGAGGTATCATAACCAACACCGTTCCATCTTGTAAAGGTCACACTGTCCGTCCCATTTCCACTTGCAAAAACTGCTTTGCCATCTTTATTTTCGTATGCCACTCCTATTGCGTCTCCGAACAAGGAAGTTGTACCTATACCATTTGCACCTGTGACTGTCTTTTGATTTCCAAATGTAGTCCCATTCCAAATAAACGCATAAGCTTTACCCACGGTTGCATCCTCAATTATCAAGGATAATTCGTTGCTGTTCTTGGATGGATTTTGTTCCATCTCAAAATACCTAATCTCATGATCAATTCTGTCACCTGTGTAGTTTATGCCATTTTCTCCTGAGAGAACGCCATTGAGAAATGTCCTGTAGAAGAACTTTGATGGCGAAACCTTGTCGTAAACAATTACCAGTTTCCCACTTTTGTGCTCGTATGCCATGTTGAATGGTTTGTAAGGTGCTGAGCTGTTTGTTGAACCAGTCGCAGCAATGTTGTTGCCTGTAAGTTGCCAGCTTGCCGTATTATTGCATCCCAGTCTGCAAAAGAAAAGATTCAGTGAACCGTTTTGACTGTGGGTAAAGATTGTTCGCGACCAGTTTCCTGTTGGATCATATGCCAAAACTGCATCCTTTATCGGATTGCGAATAGTTGGCAGTTCAACTTCTGAAGTCCAACTCGAACTGCTACTAATCCATTCCCTGTATTTTGTTGAATTCAAACTGTTGACGCCGCTCTTGGATTTGTAGGCTGAGCCCGTTTCTGTAACAGCTGCAGCCTGTTTAGCGAGTCCCAATCCTTCGGCCTGTGTTGTAACGGTAAGATTACCAGCTATTGTCTGATTTTGCACGTAATTCACTATATAATCAAATAAAGCAGGAGAAGTACGATCATTGCTCACATTATCAATGTGATGAAAATTAAATATCAGCCATTGTTTATTTTTTACTGCATTATCGATGGAAAGTTTTGCATAAGTATTATTTTTAACAAGTCCAAGTATTCCAACTGGCACCGTATGCAAGGCCAGCATGTGTATATTTTTAGCATCGTTGTTGATGATTAACATGGTCATGGGTTCAGAGGGCAGAAGCATGGTGTAATTATAATTTGCAGCTTTTACCAAATTAACAAGAGTTTGGTTGTTTTGTCCGTTTGGTGGGATGTATCCTTGAGGAGGATAGTTCCATTTTGTCATATTTCCCTTACTGTCATAGACCTGAATTGTAACATTTGCTGGATATTGTAGATAAGCAGTGTGATCAACGCTGTGTGAGGACAACTCCCATCCTGCGTTATGCAAGGTCTGAAGGTTTGTAAAATTCATATGATCTGTTGTATTCACTTTCGATGTGACGATGTACATAGTTGCTGGAAAGTTTCCATGTGATTGCATGTATGAATAACCATTTGTATATTGGGAGATGTAGGCATGATCGAATCCAAACGTAAAGAAAGCCGATGAACCATTGTACGCTGGATATGTTGGTGGCAGCGTTGCATAAGCGTAGTGCTCATCATCCATCTGTAGCGCCGTTAAAATGATACCAGTCATCAATGGGAATGATGCAATCAGAATTACAATGTCCATTCTTGCATATACAGAACACAAGAGCTGTTTTGAGTCGTTATGAAGTTGTTTTGCCGATATCCGCGTTGTTCGTGTTATGACATCAAAAGATAGCATGACACGAACTATGTCCAATTTCATCATACTGAAATTGTTTGTTAATAAGCAGCGCTCATCATTTGGTACATACCAGCTGATACGTACAAATTAAAAAGGGTCTGAACTAAAACGAAAAGACGTCTGCGATTTTCATATCAATAAATGCCAGATAATGTTTCAATAATCTTGATGCCTTTTTCGGTTATAATCACATAATGACCCGTATCGAAAATAATTTCAACCCATCCCATCAGTTGCAAAAAGTTGATGTACTTGATACATTTGTTGTAACTCAGACCGGTTTTTCCGCTAAGGTTAGTTCTCTTTAGAGGTCCACTCTCATGTAGTGCTATAAGTACCCGTTTTATTACAATAATATTGAATGTTATAGCATGCACTGACTTGTTCTTGGCTAAGTTTGATTCTTGATCAACTCTTAAAACAAACAGCTCCTTCATTTAGTTCATTTTTTAATTCATCGAAGTTACTAGTTGTCAGTCTCGGCGTCATTCTAGATGTGTCTGATGCCATTTGCAAGACTTTCAAATTACTTGGCTCGTATTGAGCTTGAGAATTTTGTCTATAAAATCTTGCGCATGTATTACCTGTAAGGTACGACATCGATCTATTTTCATTTTTATGGTGTGATTTGATTTACTTTTATCATCATTCATTACCGATCTAAGAAAATTGAAACAGATAACGCTTGCTTGATCAATCAGCTAAGTGTTTGTGGTTTCAGCAAAGCAGAATTAATCAACTTGATTTAGAAATGAAACTGGTATGAGTGAAGATGGATTTAATGGCAATCCCTACACACCAGGTACTTGGCAATGGTATTTTTGGAATAGGGTTATTGGGCCACACGTCCTCGTAAATCAGAGGGTCATTTCTGAAAAAGACCTTGCTGGACATTTTGCACAGGGCTATACATTTGTGCATCAACTTCAATCAGGAGCAATCGTAGTTGCAAGAATTCTTGACCCACAAATGGTCATGGATGCTGGACGACAAGCTCTTGCAAAAAGCGGCCAGATATAGCACTGCAAACCCCCTCCCTTTTTTTATTTTAATCTAGTATCAAATTATCACTAGTCTGAACTCAAAGACTCAAATCTGTAGGAACCAGCTAACTGTTTTGGAATAATTGTAGACCCTGCTCCTAACAAAACAATCAAGATTTAATTTTAGTTTGCAAAATTCTTTCTTATTGGAAATTAAGATAGGTTGCACTGGATGGAGTTATGAGGGCTGGATTGGACCGTTTTACCCCTCAATGCTTTCACAAAAAGATCAGCTAAAGTATTATTCTTCGATATTTGACCTAACTGAAATCAATTCCACATTTTATCGCATTCCAACTCTATCTATGACACAGAAATGGTTTCATGACACACCAGATAACTTTACTTTTACAGCCAAACTTCCCAAAATTATTACCCATGAAAACAGGCTCAAGCCAGGACCATATCTTGATGAATTTTTCCAAGCAATCAAACCAATGAAATCAAAAATGAAAGTGATTGTTATTCAGCTTCCTCCATCGCTATCATTTGCTGAAGCAAAGGACAGGTTAGAAAAAATGCTAAACCACCTTCCAAAATCATATCAATATGCTGTAGAAGGATCTGGAATGATAAAGTTAGTTCTTCTAAATTTTGAAAATATGTCTTGTGGTTCGTTGTCTAATGTCATTTGTGTATTAATTTCATCTACATGTGAATATAGTAAATTAGGAGCATTAACTAATTTTATTACACAACCATCTACATGTTCAAAATTATGTCTTGCCTTTTCACGCATAAGTAAATCTAATTCATTAGGTCTCTGACCTCGTAGTAATGGAAAAGCATTTGGAGTTTGAAGAATAATATTTCGCCATGATATATCTGATAATGTAGTTAACCCATCATGATCTATTCGTAATACGGTGATCTTATCCATCCCGATACTCCTTAGCACCATATGTGTTGATGTTCTTTATAAAATGCTCCAGGTCACCTTTGTCAACCAATATTCCACCTTTAATTCTCAGCGTTCTATATGCATCCAATTCTTTTAGTTGTATGTAGTATGAAATTCCCTCTTTCCCTTTCAGTTTGTTGACAACATATTGACGACCATCTCTTATTTTTGATTGTATGACAAACGGTTTGCCTATAACATCTCCATTTGGATAATACATTGTGATCTTTCCTCTTTGTATTGAAATTGCCTCTCCTCTTTCAACCAGTCTTGACAGATGTTGTGCAACTGTTCTCCGATAGAAATTAGTAGCTTCTTCTACTTCTGGAGCAGTCACTCCACCCGCATTAGCTCTTAAAACTTCCAAAATCACTTTATCATAATATTCTACCCGATCTCGAGGACTGAATGACTTCATAGTATCCTCGCTGACGACCTTTATAGTTTCAGGAACATTGAGTTTCAAGATGTGCCTCCTTTGTGTGCCCTACATGTGTCAACATTTATGTGCCTCATATATGTGCCCTATACATGGGGCATATAAAAGCATTTTCTCAGGTCTTATGTTGGTGCTGTCAAATCATAGGGAGATGAAAGATATTGCAAATGAGGTAGGTTCTGTTGAGACCTGTAATATCAATAGCTCTTATTTTAGACCCAGCCTGTGCTTAAAACCAAATTTCCTTAGTTGTAGAATAACAAAAACAGGAGCTGCAAAATAAACTCCAATATTCAAAAGTATTATACCAATGCCGTATCCTAACATTTCAGCTTCTGAGTGAATGGAAACATAGTTTAGAATTGAAAGTGATATGATTAATGGTGTGATTGTACCTTTTACCATTTCTCTAAATATCGGATTTTCTCTTTCCCAATCTGCTACTGTTGGACTAAAAGAGTAATAGAATTGGTTAAACGCAGTCATAAATGCCGTACCGGATTGTGTATGTAACAAAACATTGTCTCTAGTTTCTCGTAATTGCTGTACTTGAGGAGCAAGTTCGGAACCAAATGCAGCTGTAGCAATTAGACACCCACCACCAAAAGAGGGTTGACAATTACCAGCAACACTTACAACACCATACTGTGCTGAGGTAGATTTTGAATTTAGTAATTTTCCATTTTGAATAACAGCTAAAATCAGATAACCTTCCTCTGATTGTTTTTGAAATGCTGTTGAGTAAATCCCATTAGACCCACTGCACTCAAAAGGTATCTTTCTATTTCCACTTCCATCTATTGTAGCAGACCCAAGAGTAGAATCATCAAGAGCGCCAGACCAATCAGTATTTGAATAAATTAAAAGCATGGCCTTATCTCCAGTGTTTGGATTATTTTTTAATTCCGAGTTTACATCGTCTTGAATCGAGTTACCAGAATTTGTTTGTCCGTGTACATCTCCAAAACTTCCTACAACCAAAAGTGAAATTAAAGCAACAGCAAGTAATGACATCTTAGAAATGCATCTACCATCAAGTTTAGAGTAGGCAGAAATTTTCTTTGATGACCTTTTTTCTGGATTGGTAGGCTTGAGTTCTACTACATCATATTTTATTCTAGATTCTAAAGGAATCCTTTTTGTTAGAGTCTTGAAAAACTTTTTTATGAAATCCTTGTAAGGACCTCCTCTCATTCCTATGAAATTATAGCACAGTTCTACGACAGTCCCAGAATCCTGTTTTTCTAGTATGATTTGGAATTTGTGGCCAAACTCCTTCCAAGTAGTCTTTGCCCTGCCCAGTATGAGATAATTGTGTCTGTCTACTGCATGAATCTCGGCTCTTAGTTCTTTACAGGTTTGTTGTATTTGCTGAAATGTGTATTTTTGAGGTTGTGATACTGATAGCATGCCTTTAGTGTACTGATCTACCCACAATCCTCTAATCATCCGACTCAGTCGGATGCAATCGTACCCCTAGTTAAATTCTTCTATCCTACCTAGTCATACTGTTGGCTAAGACCAAGATTAGCATCACAGTAGATGAAGATCTCATAAAGTGGCTTGACTCTCAGATAAAAAAGAAGAAATTTGCAAGCCGTTCGCATGGTTTTGAATATGCAGTATCTGAATTAAAAGAACATATGTAATCTTAGTTTGATTTTATTTTAAACAGATGCATCTAATCGATCTAATATTTTCTAGGAATTTTTTATCATCTTGCATAGTTATGCAATACCTTTGGTCGTAAATCAGACCTAATCTTTCATAAGTTATTTTTAGAATTAGTTGTTGCGATCAGCATGCTTTATCCACTTTCTTGTACTTCCGCATAATCTTGAGTAGTTTTGTTCCTAAATTGCTGGTTTTTACGCAGTATTTTTTTTGACAGCTGTAAATTCGATCATCTTGCGTTTTGTTCCTTTAGTTCTGGCCATACAAAACCTCAGCATTATAATGCTGAGATATTAGACACAAAATGCGATTAGGCTCATTATTTAACTCATTTTGCTGGTCATACCCTGCTATCCAGTATCATTATTTGATATTTTATCAAATCACGAATTTTTCTTTCTTACCAAAAAATTCTGATTATAATAAGATGGTTTCACGCCTAAACACCTCAAAAAGGTCTGATTATTTTCTTTTTAAATTCTTTTTTGCGATCTTGCATTTCATTTATCCTCTCAAAATCTCCCCATAA
>DASSAF010000275.1:0-10775 GCA_035685565.1 Nitrosopumilaceae archaeon
ACATCCATTATAGGTTCAATATCTTCACCACTATTTGTTATACAATCTGGATTTGAACATCTGAAAATCCGTTCAATCTCATTTGGAAGAGTTACTCGCCTTTTTTCAACCAGTTTGTAGTCTTTGATAATATTTACAGTAGCTTTTGGTGCAATAAGTGCAAGCTTGTTGGTATCGCCATCTTTTAGAAATCTATTTTCAACTTTTATGATATCTTTCTTTGCAACTTTTGAACTAGGTACATTGAGTGCTATTGTTATGACATTGCCATCCTTTCCATCTATCTCAAGTGCATTTAGAACTTTGAGACCTTTTCCTGCTTCAATATGATCAATCACAGTACCATTCTTGATTCGTCTTACTATAAGATCAGACTCTGACATTGGAATACTTTGTATAGTACTCATATATATTATTGAACGAGAATGAACAATTCTTTTTTCCAAAAAGATATTGTTTCAATCCGTGATTTTGACAAGAAAAAGTTTGAGACAATCTTTGATGCCACTGATAAAATAATTAAAATGAATCCAAGCGAACGTCGTGAACTTGCTAGAGGAAAAACTTTGGGATATCTTTTCTTTGAACCAAGTACCAGAACTAGATTAAGCTTTGAGGCTGCAATGGCATCATTAGGTGGTACATCAATAGGGATAGCTGATGCTTCATCTTCTTCCACCAAAAAAGGTGAGAGTCTTGCTGATACTGTAAAAATAATGTCACTTTACTCTGATGTTCTTGTATTACGTCATCAACTTGATGGGTCTAGTAGATTTGCAGCCGAAGTATCAGAGAAACCCATGATAAATGCAGGAAGTGGAACAGAAGAACATCCTACTCAAGCAATACTGGATCTTTATACAATTTGGAAAGAGAAAAAACTAATCGACGGTCTTAAAATAGGAATTGTTGGCGATCTAAAATATGGCAGAACCGTCTATTCGTTGCTTTATGCGCTTGGTAACTACAAAGTAGACGTACATCTTATTTCGCCAACAGCGTTAAAAATTCGTGCTGATTCTACTTATGAAATTAAAAAACGACTGCCTTACAAAGAATCAACAGACCTAGAAGAAAATCTAGATGAATTCGATGTTCTTTATGTCACAAGGATACAAAAAGAAAGATTTGCAGATGCTGAAGAATATGACAAAGTTAAAGGTAGCTACAAGATTGTGCCTGATATGTTGAAGAAAATGAAAGACGATGTCATAATAATGCATCCATTACCACGTTTAGATGAGATTTCACATGATTTGGATTCTACAAAACAGGCAAAATACTTCAAACAGGCTGAATATGGCAAAGATACTCGTGCTGCACTTCTTGCCCTAATTTTAAATGAAAATGGATTTTAGTTCGTTAAAATTTATGGAAAAACAACCAAGTAAACTTTAACAAGTTACGAATTAGTAAAGTGAAAGAGAGTTGTATTAGAAGGTGACATATAACAAAGATGTTCATATTTCATATCAAATATCATGTTATCTACCAGACTACTATTATCATCTTGAATACCCAGATGAAATACTCAAGTACTAATATGGTAATGCTCATAATGCGGTTATAGAAAAAATACTAGTTATTTTTTGATTTTTTCTATCATAAATCTATATTGCATTTTGTAAAAATCTTAAATCAATAAGATAACTTCAATTTTTTACATTGCAACAAGCTTTACGTGATCCATTTTCCTATTTGTTTGAAAATCTCTTGTCATTACATCTACCTTTTCAGCCTCACCGCGTAACAAAAAGAGCTCCATGCACTTGTTTCCGTCTATCTTACTATGAAGATGCGTACCTATTAGATCTTCATGATTGTGTTTGATTCCTGTAACTATCTGTTCTGATTCTTCATCATGGACCACCATTAATATCGCATGAATCAAACCAGAAAGATTAGATCTCTGTTTTTCTTCTGAAATAAGTGTCCTAAGACCAGCTCTTATTATTTCAGATCTTCCTGAAAACCCCATGGATTTTTGCAACTTGTCTATTTCTGATAGAATTTCATCGTTTAGTGATATAGATATAATTGGCATATCGGTATTATTATTAAGTATTTTATAAGTTTAGCAGTAATTATTATTAACTTTTTATAGATTTATTAATAACAAAAATGAAAAAGTGATGTTGAATAACGACAAAAAAGCCGCAATACTTGCAATCTTTGTTGTAATTCCATTTACTGCATTTTCACTCTGGTTGTCTGAACAAAACAAAGCCGAAAGCATGCCAGTAGGTGGACACAAAATTCTTGTCACCTTCTATCCACTTTACCAATTTACAAAAGCTGTAGGTAAGGACAAGATTGATGTTTCTGTAATAATTCCTCCTGGAATAGAACCGCATGATTGGGAACCAACAATACAAGATATTGAAAAAATGAAAGATGCAGATATGATAGTCATAAATGGTGCAGGCTTGGAATCTTGGATCACAAAAATTACTTCAGTAAATCCTAATGTTATGATTGTTGATACAAGTAATGATATACAGTTATTAGAAAAAGATTCGAACGGATTAGATAAAACTGCTAAAACAGATCCACATATCTGGCTTGATCCCGTACTAGCTAAAAAACAAGTACAAAATATTGCAAATGGTTTGATAAAACTTGATCCACAAAATGTAAACTATTATCAACAAAATGCTAACAATTACAATACAAAATTAGATGCACTTAACAGCAAGATCAAAATGGATCTTTCTATATGTAGTAAAAAAGACTTTCTTGCATTTCATGATGCCTTTTCTTATTTTTCAAAAGAGTATGGCCTACACCAACATACCGTAGTTGGAGGGCTTGATCCTGAAACAGAACCAACAGCACCAGCATTACAACAAATAACAAAAGACGCACAAAGTTTGGGATTAAATGTAATCTTTACAGAAGAAGCGGCAAACCCTAGAGTATCGCAGGTCATAGCTGATGAGATACATGGAAAAGTTATGGTTCTAAGCCCGTTAGAGGTGACTGATAAAAATATAGACTATGTCTTAAAAATGGAGCAAAACCTCTCAAATCTCAAGGAGGCATTGTGTTCATGAAATTAGTAGAGATTGAAAATCTTTCTGTAAATTATGATGGTATCTTAGCGCTTGATAAGATAAGCCTTTCAGTAGAGGTAAATGATTTTTTGGGCATTATAGGTCCAAACGGTGCAGGCAAAACTACTCTATTTAGCTGTATGCTGGGGCTTTTAAACAACTATCAAGGTGAAATTAGATTTTTTGGAACTAACATAAGAAAATCGAAACAATACCTTCATCAAATAGGATACGTTCCGCAAAAACCGATCTTTGAAAAAAATTTTCCAGCTACTGTAGCAGAAGTAGTTGGTATGGGTTTAACAAAAAACCAAAAAGAGGAAACGATTGACAAAGTTCTTCAAAAAGTATGGTTACATGAACTAAGTCATAGAAGAATAGGAGATCTATCTGGGGGTCAACAACAACGTGTTTTTATTGCAAAAGCACTTGCAAGTGATCCACAAATTCTTATTCTAGACGAGCCTGTTGCTGGAATAGATTCACAGAGCAAGGATTTGTTTTACCAAATTTTGCTAGACTTGAATAAAAAAGATAACATTACTGTAATTTGGTCATCACATGATCTTGATGCAGTTGCTAAACTTGCAACCAAAGTAGCATGTCTTAATCGAACGTTGTTCTTCCATGGTATATCTGATGAGTTCTTCCATGACGAGAATCTGTTAAAGATGTATTCAGAATCTTCAATGCAAATGCACATGCATCATCACGAGGATTAAAATGGGTTTTGAAATTCTCTCCTACGGTTTTATGCAAAGAGCCCTAGTCTCAGGAATAGCTATTTCTCTGATGTGCTCAGTTGTTGGACTCTTTCTAGTTTTAAGAAGACATTCACTTTTTGGTGATGCACTTGCACATTCAGCATTTGGCGGAATAGCGGCAGGGCTCTTTTTTGGAATCTATCCAATGTGGACAGCGTTCATCGTTTCTATCTTAAGCGCATTAGGTCTTACAAAGATTAGGCAAAGATTTCAAATTTCAGGTGATGCTATGGTAGCAATTTTACTCTCATCTGGTCTTGCTATGGGAGTTATTCTTATCAGTCTGGCAGGTGGTTTTACTGTAAACTTGTTTAGTTTTCTTTTTGGCAGTATCTTGCTTGTTAGTTTAGATAATACAATTCTAATTTTAGGTTTGGCCGGATCAATCCTTGTTGTGATTTTATTATTATACCGACAATTAACATATGCAACTTTCAACGAGGAACAGGCAAAGGTTAGCGGTATACAAGTAGAGAAGCTGAACTATTTACTTGTGGTAATTGCAGGAATAACCGTAGTAAGTTCAATGCAATTAGTAGGAATTTTACTTACATCCTCACTAATAGTAATACCAAATGTAACAGCAATGTTATTTTCACGTGGATTCAAACAAACTGCCATACTTTCTATGATTTTTGCAGTTTTCTCTGCAGTGACTGGAATTCTCACATCTTACATCTTTAATATAGCGCCAGGTGGAATGATCGTTTTGATTTCCATACTTCTTTTTGCAGGATCACTTGGTATGAAATCACTTAGGCAATCAAAAAAGAACGTTGTAATAAACAAAGAATTATCTAAATTATGATAATTTAGAAAATAAAATAATAGTTGAAAACACTATGACAAGAATAATCCATATACTAAATGGAAATTCAGGTACTCGTGTAGGGTTTGAAATAACTGATGACATTTCTGCACCTGCAAAGCTATTTCCTTTTATATTTTCAAATGCTATTGTAATTGGACCTGTAGCATTTGCTGGAATAGATACTGTAATGATATTATTGCCTGTATCAGAATCAGAGGTCACACCAGATTTCTGAAAGATTGGTTTGTGATTTGCAATTACTGAAAAATCATAGCCTACATCACTAACTGTTTGGTTTATGAGATATGGATCCAGAATTTTAAAGTTAAATTTAGTATCAGACCCTGCGGTGATCTTTGGCGAGTCCCAGCTCAAACTAATCTTGAACTGTGCATTTCTTGTAAATTGTACTATGGGAAATCCAGTTTCATTACTTGGTAATAGTGAATAATCTATTTCTGATTTGGAAGTTTGCTGTTTTATCGCCAAATTTGCCAGTTCCTGTTTGTATAATATTAGATGAACTATCCGGTCATCAGATGAATAATCGTCTATGGTAATAGCATTATCAGGTAGCTTGATGCCATTAACATATGCATCATATTTTGTAACTAGAAAATCTCCAAATGATTTTGGAATCTTGAGCTCTTGATGAACAACTGATACTTGATTTATGTTGTCTGCTGACCAATTAAATGGCATTGCAAAGTTTATTGATTTTTTTTCTGAATCATAATGGAAATTATTAATCTGATCATAATAGGCAATAACTGTCACATTCTGATTACCATAATCTTTATCATAAATTTGGTATTGGTTTGTTTCAGGAATCGATATAGCTGCGTTATATGATTTGCTGATTTGATTGTCGTATGAATCAATTGTTAATACGTTAATTTTGAATCGGTACAATCCACCAGAATTAAAGATTGGACCTTTTATGTCATACTTGCCACTGTGCTGATCAAGCAAGCCAGAAAAAACTGCTCCTTCCTCATTTATGGAAATATCTCCAGATTCTTGTGGATATGTGTATATTAGAAAATTTCCGCTATCACTTTTAAAAATATGACCAAAAAGAGCTTTATCACCTTTAAAGGCAGAAATTGAAACAGTGACATCAGGAAGTGGTTGTTGATTAGCTGCGTCAATAACAAAGAAGTTCATTTCTGTGCCTATGTGATAGGTATCTATTGAGAATGGTGTAGAGCTAATTGACAAAGTCACATTTTTATTTCCAATCATTTCAGGTGGTAAAGTTTCACTTGCAAGGCCATCGCCATACGCTGATAGAAACAATAATCCAGAAGATCCAAAAAAAATTAAAAGTAGAAAATATTTTGTATTTGAAGATATCATGATTCTATGTTATAATTAATTTCTGTATCATAAATAAACACTTTAGCTAGTTTACAACATGTAAAATGTTTTAAAGAGAATTGAAAATATCAGCTAGGCGATCCGCTGATCTCTCAATTAGTGTTGGATGATATTTATTAATTGCACTTTGAACTATTTCCTTATCTTTTATACTAAAGACTTTTTTTAGATCGATAATTTTGAATTCTACGAGATTGTCATCTATGAGTTGACTGAGATTAATAGAAACTGTAGACGGAGATTTTTTTACTTTTTCAACTATTTTACTGAATACAAGTTCTGTTTCAAGTAAAGATAACAAAATTTGTTTTGGGGTTTCTTGTCTAAGACTTTTTATCAAAACTGATTCTTCATTAGTAATCCAAAGTGGATAGAATCTAGTTTTTCTTGAACTTCTTTCTACTTTTACAACTCCAATCTTTTCTAATTTTCTAGTATGGTAGCTTAGAACACCATTTTTCATACCCGTCTCTCGCATTATCTCACGAAATTTTATTCCTGGGTTTTTATCAATAATGTCAATTAATTGTTGGCTTCTATCCAATTCAATCTCTCCTAAATACGCTTAATGCGAACATTCCTAATGTACCGATCATCAAAATATGTCCTAGTTCAGCTGCTGAGAATTCTCCAAGGTAGTAAGTATATTGCCATGCTGCATCTATTACAGAAAACGATTCTGATATAACAAACATAGAAAATGCAATCGTGGTAAACAAAAGTCTTCTAGTTCTATTCTTTGAATATGCAAGAGCAGAAATAATACTTAGAAAAACTGCAAAACTAATACCTGCAAGATGAAGTAGTATGTGGAAAACTTGGAATTGATGAGATATGTGAGGTAGTACAACAGGTATAGCTAAAAGTCCAACTACAACAAATATCACTATGCTAAGTAAAGTGGATTTATTTTCTAACATACTACCATATCTGAACAATGATTAAAATTGTCTCTTCAGAAATTTAAACGAACTGCTACAAAAGTAGAACTAGTATTAATTAAATTAAATTTGTTAATCTGTATTTTTCTTTACTTGTCTTACACTGTTCTTTAGATCTGTAACACTTTTTGAATAGAAGAAAGCAACAATAATTAGCAATCCTGCAATTGAAGGAGCTACTACATCAGCATAGCTGAAGCCTAGGCGCGGAATCCCTGCAGGTAAGTTGGTTACTTGAGAATTATCTTGTGTTAATGCAGGATTCACACTTGTTGATATAATTCCAAGTGCATTTGCTTGCTGTTCTGCCATGATTATATCTCCTTGCGAATCTGTAGTTATCCATTGTACAAAGGAATTTGATGATGGTATATCAAACTCACGGAATTGTCCTGTTCTTGGATCTACTACTGCAATTTTATCTAAAGTATGTTGTGCAATCCATAAGTTATGATAATTATCAAAAACCATTCCAAGTGGCAAACCATGAGAGTCTAGCGTATAATTCTTGAAAGTCTTTAGAAGTGGATTAAAAATTGATACTGCATAACCATCGTGTTCTGAAACAAAAATTTTATTTGTTACCGGATCAGAAATTATTCCTGTAGGAGTAGCAAGTGTGACATTTTTTTCTGTAGGTGCATATTCATTAATCTTGTAATTGTTGGGATCAATACTAGCTATCTTTGAACCATTACCTTCAGCAATCCATACTAGTCCAGATGATTTGTCTATGGTAATTCCTAAAGGCTGGGAATTATCTCCTATATTTATTGAAGTAAAGTTCTTTACGATTGGATTGAATTTCAACACTTCATTATTAGTTACATCAATTAACCAAATGTTGTCAGAACTGTCAATTGCAATACCAGAAAGAATGCCTTGAGTTGGAATTTTATATACTTGATTAGAGTTGTCACTTGGATTGTAATTTCCAACTAATTCTGATAATGGATCCGTATACCATATTTTATTTTCAGAATCTAATGCTAAAGCTGATACGATGTTGATACCGTCAATTTTATGTTCAATGAATTTGGTTGAATTTAGATCAAACTCAAAAATTCTACCACTTTTGATAAGAGAATCGCCTACCCACACTACATTTCTACTGTTATCATATACAGGATAGAACGGCAAACTGTTATTTTCAGGCATTTTAAATTCTTTAATATTAGTCATTAAACTATCCAATTTTGGTTTAACAAGTAAATCATCATAAGATGCAATAAGATTAAGTGAATTTTCTTTGTTTTGAACACCTTCTGCTCGTAGACTCCAATGTCCAGAAACTCCAAATGCAGTATTTGCAGAAAATACTCCTGTAGAAACTTGCTGTGCATCTATAGTAATTGGACCTATTCCCTTATCGATCTGTGTTAATCTCAATTGTACTGATTTCATATCTATTGGATTTTTGCTTGAATCTAGAAATGAGATTTTAAAATCATTATTACCTGTAGAAAATGGATTAATTGTTAAGACTATTCTACTACCATTTTCTACAAATTTTGTTTCTGTTAATGCATTGTTGTATATTGTGTTATCTGGTGTAGTGAGAGCAAAGATATTTTGTTCCTGTATTGATTGCAGCTGATTTTGAAATTCACTTGATGGTACTCCAGAATCGACAAGTACGGCCACTGAAGCAATTAATGCTATACCAATCATGGATTCTATTCTTGTGGTTTTACTAAATTTAGATAAAATGGTTTTTGACTCATAGTTTCTCTCAGCTATTTTATTTTTTGAAACTAAGATCGTAGTTGTGTTGAATGCTTGTTTTTGGATTATCATCTGATTATAAGCTCCTATGGCTATCATGGATGCAGCAAGAGAAAGCTTGACGATTAGTATTTTGCCATATGTTGATGCCAAGGTCAAGGCAAGATTATTTTCTAGAGAATATAGCAAAAATGGGCCAGTAATTGTAATTGCACCAAGGATTGTTATTGTAATTGTTGAGAACCTAGGAATCAAAATTGATAGGACGGGAACACTGACATTTTGATCAACAAGTTGCTTTATCTTTGGCATGAAAATAAATGCAATATAGATTACTCCACCAATCCAAAGAGAAGCAACTATACTGTGTATGAAATCTAATATTAACGGTAGTATCTTGCCAGTGGCTGCACCATGACTGATTAAACTTGTAGTTGCAAGCACTACCAAACCAATTCCAAATAATCCTAAGATGTTGATCTTGGGTGGAATTGTATTTGATTTTTTTATCTTATGATACATGGCAAAAGATAACCCGAACAGTATGGATGCGGCAATCATCCTGATAATCCAAATACTTCCAAATTTCGTAGATATTGCATCTAAGATTCCTGCATTGATCGAATAGGCTTGAACAGCAATCATGGCAAAACCAGAGGATAATATGATGATGGAACTAGTCACAGTCAGTTTTAGCATATTTGAATCAATTCTTGTTCTAGTTTCTGTTAACGAGTTTCCTAACCATGGAATTCGTGATATCGGTCCCCATAACCATAATGTTGCAAATGAAATTCCAACTACTATGACTTGACCTACTAATGCAGGAAACCTTGCAATTGCTTCCGGTATTGAAATCTCTTCGTAGTTAGAAGCTGTTGAAGGAGAAGAAAAATTTTGAGGAACAGCTTGACCTATTGCAAAGACTATAGCATCTTTGGTTACATGACCATCTGTTTGGTCAAGAACTTTGGTAGTAATGGTATAAATTCCATCTTTAAGTCCTGAGGGTAATGATACACTCAACGTAGATTGATCATTGTTGATATAATGCAGATCTTTTTGTTGTATTTCATTTCCACTAGAATTCAGAACTTTTAGCTGACTATATCGAATATCTACAGGATCACTAAAGTATACATCAATCTTGTATGGTTGTGCAACTAATGATTGTCCTTGGGCAGGATCGCTTTTTTCTACAAAAGCATGACCATAAGAACTTGGGATATTTGGAATTACAAATACGATAGATGAGACAATTGTAACAATTAGAATAATTTGAAATGATACTTTGCCACTAAATTTAATCATGTACAATAGCAGTTAAGCTAATTTTACTATATGGCTCTTACTAAGATTCTCAATAAACAACTGAATTAGAATGTTTTAATGTAAAAATATTTAGGAGTTAAAGATTAGAAATTATTTTTTATTTCTGATATGGTGTTGATGTTCGAGATTTGTACTAGAAAATATTTAAGTAAGAAAACGATCCACCGCCTGTGGACAATAAGATCATAGCATTACTGTTAGCAGTAGTAATATCTTCTGGATTGATATATGCTCATCCGGCATATGCGCATAATTTCGGTGGAGACGAGAGCGCATCTTTTCTTGCCAAAGTAGCAGAGATAAAAACAGAAGTTGGTCTCATATCAAAACATGTTTCAGACTCAAAAGCAATTGATTACTATTCAGATGCTTTAGGTGAATACTGGAATGCAAATGATACCAAGGAAATGGGAGAGAGAAATACCTTATTACAAAAAGAAATTCCAACCACAATTAATTCTACTATAAATGATGCAAGATCTGGAAACCAAGTTGCTGTTAATACTGATGTATCACAACTAAGTGGGTATCTTGATGAATCTATTCCAGTCAGAATTGATAAAGATAAACTTAACAATTCGACCGTTCAAGCATTGGCAGTAACTTTTGTCTTGAAAGAAGTTTTAGAAAAATATGGTGATGCAATAAACAGCACTGTGGATCTAAACGATATGTCACAAGTGAATATTAATGGTAGCAGCATGTCTGGCAGTAACATGCAAATGTCTGTTCTTGTTGTAGATCAACTCAAGTATGAAAATTCAATAGG